>JBAXGJ010000030.1:0-9724 GCA_037139475.1 Actinomycetes bacterium | reverse complement strand
CTGGTGATCGACAAGATCACATTCTCGATCCCTAATGGCGACTGGGTAACCAGCACCTGGGGCGGCACCTTTACGCACAGCGGCAACGACTACTCCGTAGTCGCGCCAAGCTGGGCGCAGGCAGTTGCCGGTGGCAGCTACTCCGACACAGGGATGTGTGTTTCAGGGTCTGGTTCAGGGCAGCTGAGCAACATCGTTGTGACCTCGCACCAGGTCGGTACGACGCCAACGCCGACGCCAACACCAACGCCGGCGCCAACACCGACGCCAACGCCGACGCCGACGCCGACACCAACGCCGGTTCCCGGCGTGGCGAAGCTGACGGCGACCGTGACGAAGGACTCGACTTGGACCGGCGGTTTCTGCCGCAGCTTCAAGATCACCAATTCGGGCGGCAAGTCGTCGACCAACTGGAAGCTGACCTTCACGCTGCCGAGCAGCGTCAAGATCACCGACAGTTGGAGCGGCACCGCCACACGGAGCGGCAACGTCGTAACCGTTACGGCGCCTAGCTGGGCTGCATCGATAGCTCCAGGCACGAGCGTCGCTGCGTTCGGCTTCTGTGCCTCAGGCACAGGCGAGCCAACCGCGATCAGCGTCGCCGAAGTCGCCTCAACGACAACGGCGGCAGCAGCAGCACGTTCGCGGACTACCGCCCGCGCGCGGGCAGTCGAGAAGGCGAAGAAGATCCGCCGCGCCCACAAGCGCAGCGCAGCAGGCGCCTAACAGGCGACAAACGGTGGTCTAACTGCTGGCTCTCGCCGCAATCTCTGCGGCGAGAGCTGCAAGCTTTAAGCCTTAGAGTGAGGAACCATGGCGCTATTCGCGGTTTTCACAAAAACACTGCCGGTGTTGTTGTAACAACTGATACAAACTAGGGCAGCACCTGTTATCTTTGGATAGTCGAAATATTCTGGAGGATATTTTTATGATCCGTTCTATCCGCAGCAACCTCAGCATCATCTCCTTAGCCCTTTTGGCAGTCGCCGTATCAGCGACCGTTGCGTTTGCTCAAGGCGGCAGCACCCAGCAGCCGCCAGCTTGCTCGCAAGGGCAGCAGCCAACACAGTCGGTTCCCTGCATACCAGCCAACGGTATGCAGATTGGACCTTGCGCGGCAGGGCAGCAGCCAACACAGTCGGTTCCCTGCATACCGAGCAGTAGCGGCGGTCAAGGTGGCAACCAAGGTGGCAGTCAAGGTGGCAACCAAGGCGGCAGTCAAGGTGGCAGTCAAGATATGCCCCCTTGCGAGAAGGGCCAATATCCAACCGCCACTAAGCGTTGTCTGATCCAGCCATGCGAGGCTGGCCAGCAGCCCTCGAACACCGCCCCCTGCATACCGAGCAGTAGCGGCGGCCAGGGTGGCGGCGGTCAAGGTGGCGGCGGTCAAGGTGGCGGCGGCGATCAAGCTGGCGGCGCGCCGATGAGCCAGCCACCTCCAAGCGAGATGAACAACAAGACCTTCGTTATGAACGTCGAGGTTGAAGGTTCCGGCGACGACCCAGGGACCTTTGCTGCCTCTTATGTGGCGATCATTCGCGGAGTCGCGAAGAAGACTCGCGACATAATGAATGATGAGATGGAGGGCGAAAGCTTGATTCTGGACGGCACGAAGGCGAAGTGCTTTGCGGACACGACGAGGGACAAGGACAAAGAGGCAGACGACATCCTGCCTTGCAAGCGACTCTCTGATTTTGCCGACAACATCGCCGGATCGGTGAACGCAACGTTCACCGGCAAGATGAAGTTCGACAAGGCAACCTTCACGCCGAGCTTCATCGCCACGAAGATCGTGATCCTGAAGAAGAGCTTTAAGTACTAACGCTCCGCTGGGATCCCAGATTCAGGCAAAGCCAATCGTCCTTCCCGCGCCCGGCGGGGAGGACGATTAGCCTGCCTCTGGCCCCGCGGTCAGGTCGTCGAACTCTTCGTTCGGGGCAGCGCCCCGGTCCTCGGCGAAGTAGAGGTGAATCACGCCTCCGATCACGCCGCCCAGCAGCGGCGCCAGCAAGTAGACCCAGATGCTGCTGAAGTCGCCGGCGACAATCGCCGGTGCCAGCGAGCGGGCTGGGTTGAATGAACCGCCGGTGATCGGCCCGGCAACGGTCGCAGCAGTGAAGATGAAGAGGCCGATCGCAAATGGAGCGAAGACGCCCTTCCACGGCGCACGGTCATCGGTCGCCACGGTGGCGATGACTAGCACGAACAGCATCGTGAAAACAGCCTCAAGCACGAACGCTTTGCCATCGCTGACGCCATTGCCTGGCGCGGTAACCGTCTTGCCAACAATCGTCTGCGTGTAGAGCACTAGCACGAGCACTGCAGCGAGTAGCCCGCCGACGATCTGGGCCGCCCAGTAGGGCAGAATCTCACCGACGGGGTGCTTTCGAGCGGTCGCCAATCCGAGCGTGACTGCAGGGTTGAAGTGGCCTCCCGAGATATGGCCAAAAGCGAAGATCATCAGAGCCAGCCCAAAGCCAAATCCAGCGGCGATGCCGACCGATTGGATCGCCGTGATGCCCTGTGTCGTCAAGGCAACGATTCCCATGAAACCAGTTAGGAAGAAGCCAAAAGTGCCGATGCACTCAGCGGCCAAGCGTTTGGAAAGGGGCATCTGCGGTCAACCTCCGTAAGATCGATAACGATGGCAGAAGCTACAGGGCGCTGCCGACGCCACTCAGATCAGCTAGCCAGCGGGAGCGGCGTCAACGAGACGCCACGGAACTTCGTCAGATCCGTCGAGCGCCAGCGTCCAACTCTCGCTGAACTTGACCTCGCGGCCCTTGTCGCCGGCCAAGACCGCCGCGGTGTCGCGGTTCTCCAAGTACCGGCGGCCGCGAACCTTGAGCGCAACCTTCATCCGCGCCGGCGCAGGTTCGGCGGCCAGCCGTTCGATCGTAATTGATTCGATCTGTGGCCCGCGCACGACCAACCTCGCATTGTGGCCATCGGCCGACGGGTAGAGAAGCTGTTCGATCGCTGCGGGGCTGGCGATCGCTTCGAGCGCTGCGTCAGGGCCATCAACGGCCTCGGCCCAGGCGGCAACAGCGCGGCGCGCTGCCGCGGCGAGCACGTCCGGCGCGAAGCGGCCGTCAACGAGCGAAAGGTCCATCGCCTGCGTGCGCGCGTCGGCAGCCAAGCTGACGTCAACCAGTTCAGCGGTTGAGGTCCCTTCGAGTGCCTTGTCGGCAACCGCCGCCTCAACGATTGCGGCGTCACGAAGGCCCACGTCGTCGGCCCAAGGCGAGGCGATGATCGGTGCGTCAAGGTGGTGCGCGCCCTCTCGGTCCTGTTCGATCGAGAGCAGAATCCAAGTGCCGTCGCGCTTGGCGAGCGTCCAATATTCGCTAAGCGTCACGACGGCATCATCGTCGTCGCTGCGCATGATCCGCATTCCGTCATCGGTTTCAACGAAGTCTTCGAGCGTCGCTTCGATGTGGACGATCGCGCGGTCGTCGGCGTCGTCGGCCTTGTTGTCGATGCCTACGTAAAGAACCTCAGGGCCGCGCAGCACGCGGACGCGATTGTGCCAGCCGCGGGCGGATAAATCTTGCATCCGCAGCCGCCATTCGACCAGCAGGTCATCGCCGACCATCGTCTGCAGCGCGCGGTCGTCGCGCTGATCCCAGGCGTGCTGGATTGCGCCGAAGAGCGCCGCCGTGCCAGCCGTGATCGCGTCGGCGTCGAAGGCCGCGTCGTCCGCTGCCGCCTCGGCCGAGGCGGTCCGCACGCGCCCGTCGCGCTCAATTCGCTTCTGGCGCATGTTGCGCACCGTCATGTAGGAGCGGAACATGCTCAAAACGATGATCAGCGCGATCACGCCGAAGACGAGGAAGAGGGCGAGGACCGAACCGGCGCTCGCGGTGCCGCCGTAACCGCCGCCACCGCCGAAGCCACCGCCATAGAATCCGCCGCCACCACCGAAACCGGACGAACCGCCCCCGGCCGCCGCGAGCTGGAAGATTGAGCTAATCAGCGCTTGCATCGTTCCTACATCGTCGCAGCATTAGCGCAGCGTTGGCGCGCCTTAGCCAAGTAGCAACGAACCGGCGCGAACTCTAGGCGCCGCCGCGTGCGCCGCGACGCTTCCTCTTCGGCACGAATGCCGACTCCAGCGCTTCGCGATCGAAGCCAGCGAGGACTTGGTCCTCGGTTGCATAGCGGTAGAGCGCGACGCGGAAGACAGCCATGATCGTCGTCTGAAATAGCAGTGCGATAACGAAGACGAGAACGCCGATCGTAATCAGCAAGCCGCCACCGACGGCCGACGAACCGAGCAGAACGAAGCCAAGGAACATGATCGCAAACGCTGGCAGAATCGCCACGAACAGAGTGATGAGGCCGATCGCGCTGGAACCAACGACGCCCTCGCCCCAGCGCTCTTTGACGACATGAGCCGATGTCTTGATCGCCTCTTTTGGCCCCAGCCCATCAAGCGCAATCACAGGAATCACGAAGAAGGTCGCAACCGCCCAAACGACGCCCGCGATCCCGCCGATAATCGCGCTGGCAAGGCCGCCAACAACCTCTTCCAGGAGACCCTGAATTATTGAGATCAGGACGCCAACGAATAGCGCCACTGCGGCCCAAGCAAAGATCAACTTCATCCGCCCTCGCGCAGCGCTGATGCCCTGCCCGACGGTCGTATCTCGCCCTTCAAGCGCTTCGGTAGCGCAGGAAGCGAGCGCGACAGAGGTGAAGACGCCAACGACGGTCAGCAAGTAGGCGCCAATGATTACCAGCGGCAGCGCGCCCCAAGGCGAGCCGGTCGCGGCAGCCATAGCGGCGCCGCCACCGAAGAAAATGATCATCGTGATTATCGCCGCGAAGACCGAGATGATCGGAAAGGCGACCAGCGACTTGTCGGATTTCACGACAGCCCAACTCTGCTTTGACAACTTCCAACCGCGTTTGAATCGTTCCATGGTCGGCAAACTACTAGGTTGAGTGGGTGGAGGAGCAACTAGATTTACCGCAGTGGCCGCCGGGGACGGTTTGCATCCTTGCCACGGGCGGCGAGGGCCCACACGCGATCCCGGTCAGCACGGCAGTGAGAGCGTCAGATCAGCGGATCGTTCTCGCGCTGGGCGCGCGCCGAGGCTCGCTTGAGCGGCTGCGCGAAGATCCGCGCGTCGCCCTAACCGTGCTCGCCGCCGGCGACGTCGCCTTCACCGCGCACGGCACGGCACGGGTCGTGGCCGACCCTTTGCCGGGCTTGGGCGGCGTAATAGGCATCGAGATCAGCGTTGAGCGCGTCAGCAGCCACAAGCGGCCGACCTTCTCGATCACTGACGGTGTCGCTTGGGGCTGGGTCGACGACGAGGCGCGCGAGCGCGACGCAGCGGTGCGCATCGCCCTGCTTGAGCTTTAGTGCGAGGTGATTACGCGGTCGATTAGGCCGTACTCAACCGACTGCTCAGCGGTGAAGAAGCGATCGCGTTCCATGTCGTCATGAACCTGCTCGATCGTCAGCCCTGTGTGCAGCGCGTAAAGCTCATCGATCCGCGCGCGCGTCTTGAGGATCTCGTTCATGTGGATCTCAATGTCCGACGACTGGCCTTCGAAGCCGGCCGAGGGCTGGTGGATCAGGATCCTGCTGTTCGGGAGCGCTAGCCGCTTGCCTGGTGCGCCTGCCGTTAGAAGCAGCGAGCCCATCGACATCGCGACGCCGCAACAAATCGTCTGCACGTCGGGCTTGATGAACTGCATCGTGTCGTAGATCGCCATCCCCGCATAAATCGAACCGCCGGGCGAGTTGATGTAGATCGAAATGTCCTTTTCTGGGTCTTCCGACTCGAGATGGAGCAGCTGGGCGACGATCAGGTTGGCGATCTGGTCGCCGATCGGCTGGCCGAGAAAGATGATCCGATCGTTCAGCATCCGCGAGTAAAGGTCGTACTCGCGCTCCCCGCGTGAGGTCGTCTCGATTACGGTCGGTATCAGCGGCATCACTTCACCCTAGGGCATCGCCCCCGGGGCGCCGCCCGACTGGAACGCAAACGTGCCAGCAACTCAAGCCACAGATCAAGAGCCACCGAACCCAAAAGAGGGGGGCCGTTTGGGCCGCGTTCCGCCGCTCACCTTGGTTCTCGGATCAGTCATCTCGGTTCAGTTTGGCGCCGCAATATCGGTCACGATCTTTGACGAGGTCGGCGTCCTAGGTTCGACGCTCCTGCGCCTGGGCTTCGCTGCCCTCTTCCTCTTCCTCCTAAGGCGCCCGAGGGTTTCGCGCTGGTCCGCAACGCAGATCAAGATGGCGCTCCTCTTCGGAGTGATTCTCGCGGCGATGAACCTGGCCTTCTACTTCGCGATCAACATCCTTCCGGTTGGGATCGCAACAACGATCGAGTTCCTTGGACCGATCTCGATCGCGGCGATCTTCTCGCGCAGGCTGCTCGACGGCCTTTGGGTGGCGCTCGCTGCCGCCGGCGTGGTGCTAATCGCTCAGCCTTGGAGCGGCGGCGGCGATCTTGAGATGGCCGGTGTTCTACTAGCGCTGCTATCGGCCTTCTTCTGGGGGATTTACATCCTCGTCGCGCAGCGCGCCGGCGAGATTTTTCCCGACCGCGACGGGCTGACGGTCGCGATGATGATCGGCATGGCAATCGTCTTCATCCCCGGAGTAATCTCCGGCGGCTCGACGCTCGTCACAGCGCACATCCTGCTGATCGGCGCGGTAATCGGACTGCTCAGCTCGCTGATCCCTTACAGCTTCGAGCTCGAAGCCTTGAGGCGGATGCCGACCAACGTCTTCGGCACGCTGATGAGCATCGAACCGGCCGTCGCAGTCTTCACCGGCTTCATCGTCCTCAGTCAGAAGCCAACGCTGCTTGAACTGTTCGCGATCGCACTGGTAGTGATCGCCAGCATCGGCGTAACGCGGACCGCTCCGCCGCTGCCGGCCGAGGCGGCGATAGAGGCCTAAGGCGCCAGGCTGCCGCGCCGCCGCACCGGCGCGCAATACTTTGGGGGCCGTGTTCACGCTAAACCTGCCAAACCTGCTGACAGTGCTGCGGATCCTGCTCGTGCCGGTGCTGGTCGTGGCATTGCTCTCGCACGGCGGCGAAACGAGCGACGTGCTCGCCGCCGTTGTCTTCGCGGCAGCCTCGGTAACCGACGCGCTCGACGGCTGGCTGGCACGCACGCGCGCGCAGATAACGACCTTCGGCAAGCTGATGGACCCGGTCGCCGACAAGCTGCTAATCATCGCCGCGCTGCTTTCGCTCGTCTCGCTCGGGCGGGTAGCGGCCTGGGTTGCGATGGTGATCGTCGCGCGCGAGTTTGCCGTCACCGTCGCGCGCATCTCTGCTCGCTCCGAGGGCGTTGTGATTGCCGCCAACTGGTGGGGCAAGGTCAAGACCGGCGTTCAGGTGCTGACGATCTTCCTACTGATCCTGCTCGTTCCCTCACCGACGTGGATCGACTGGCTGGTTTACGTGATGGTCGCCGTAACCGTCGTCAGCGGTGTCGATTACTTCTTTGGCATGCGCCGCCTGCTGCGCGAGGCTGAGCTGCGCCGCGCTCACGCAAGCGAAGGCTCGCCGCAGTGAAGTGGGCGATTGCGGTTCTGGCCCTTTGCGTCGTTGCTTCGTTTGCGGCGGCGATCTACGTCGTGCTCGGTAATCGTGACCCGGTTCCAAATGAGATTTCGGCCTGCGTTAAGCGAGCCGGGCTGGCTCAGGCGCGTTCGCAGGACGCGCTCAGCGCCGTTCGCGCCGACATTGTCGCCGGCGGCCTCAAGGTCGCTCAGCGCTGGGACTGGGGAAAGACGCGCGGCGTCCTCTTCGAAGGACCAGCAAAGAGCTACGCGATGCTGGCACTGTGGAACTCTGACTCCGCCTCACTGGCCGGCGCCGACGCGGGCCAGAAGGTCTTCGACGCGCCCGGCGCGCTGCCACTGGTGAGCGTTGAGGTTCCCGACAGCGGCGTATTACTGAGCTGCGCCCAGAAGGCGGGCAGCTAACGGTCGCCGGCGTCGAGCCACTCGCGCATCGAGGTGTGATGCAGCAGGTGCTCGTCGGTGGCGATCTCACGCCGCAGCTCGCCGAGCAGGCCGTAGCGCTCGGCGGTCACGTTGTGCTGGTGAATCGTTTCGAGATTTTCTTGGCGCGCCGAAACGAAGGTCGCATCGTCAAGCGCGCCGTAACGATCGACTACACCCTGGATTACTTCACGCACGCAGTCCTCAACGAAGCGCGGGCGGCTATGCGCCTTCTCAACTACGGAGCCCTCGTCGGATCGCTTCATCAGCTCGTAGATCTCGCTCGACATCGAACCCTCAACGATTGCCAGCAGGTCGCTCGCCTCAACGTCGAGCTCGCTGCCCTCAACTGAGCCGAGATAGAGCGTGCCTAGCCCGCGCTGGTTGTGCGTTGCTATCGGCACGGCGGCGATGATCTGCTCTATCTCATCGTCCTCGAAGCCTTGTTGGCTGAGCCGTTCGCGGGCCGTCGCGGCGACTAGTTCCTGAGCGCAAGGGCAGGCAGTCATTCCCTGAGCGGTGACGCCGACGAGGCGGCGCGTTCCGGCCTCGCTGGCCAGCGCGGCGCCGTGGAGGGTGTAGATCTCCTGCGTCTTGATGCCAGATACCGGCGCTGGCTTGTGCTCCGGGTAACGGGCCTTAATCGTCACCTCGGCGCGGCGCGCGCCTTGGCGTTCACGGACGCTTTCGGCGATCGCCTGAGCCAGCTGCTCGGCGCGCAGCGCAGTTCCTTCGACGGCGAACTCACCGATCGCCTCGTTGACAACCTCTTCGAAGCGCGACATGTGCGCGCCCTTCTGCTTGGGACCGAGGTCGACGAAGCATTCCAAATGGGCGTGGTAGGAGTGCTCCGCGCCGGGCTGGCCAATGCGGATTACCTTCTCCACGCCGGTCACGCCAACTCGTGAGAGCGATACGTGAATATCAGGCTTGTAGTTCTGAACGTCGGGTGAGTTGCTTGGCGCTGAAAGTTCCATGGAGGACCTGCCTCAGTTCGATTTGATTGAAGGGTAGCCCAGATTGAATCGGGCTTGTGCTATTAATCACTTAGTTGATTGCGGCTTTACCTCATGAGTACGAACCTGCAGAGTGGTTACGTGCGAAGTGGATCGATCGTTCAATCGACTTGCAGATCGTTTCAGTAGGAGAGTTGTGTGGGGGAGCGGAGTCATCTGGAGGGGTGGCTTCGACAATTTCTTATTTGAGGAGCTGTGGAGAATATGCAGGCAGTCAAGAGCGAAGGATTGCTCGCCGATGAGGCCCCCGTTTGGGAGCTCGCCGAGCTGAAGCCGCTAATCGTCACGGGCCAGGAGAAGGGTTTCCTGACCGTCGCGCAGGTCACGAAGTGCTTTGAAGAGGTCGAGGTCTCAAAGGAGCAGGTGCAGGAGTTGCACGGCCACCTGAAGGAGATGGGGATCGATCTCGTAGCCGCTGAGGGCGACGATGGCTCCGGCCCGCCGCTTACTGAGGGCTCACGCAAGCGCACGAAGAGGGCCACTGGCGGCAAGAACGACGAGATCGACTTGACGGTCGAGCCGAGCCTCGACTCGCTTCGCCTCTACCTGCGCTCGATCGGGCGCGTGCCGCTGCTCAGCGCCGTTGAGGAAGTAACGCTCGCGAAGCGGATTGAGCGCGGCGACATGAACGCCAAGCAACACATGGTTGAAGCCAACCTGAGGCTCGTCGTATCAATCGCCAAGGGCTACCTCGGCCGCGGCCTGACCTTCCTTGACCTGATTCAGG
>JBAXGJ010000029.1:0-9843 GCA_037139475.1 Actinomycetes bacterium | reverse complement strand
GCGCCTCGTAGGGCAGGCGGCCGGAGAGGAACTGGTAGCAGACGACGCCGAGCGCGTAAATGTCGGAGCGCGGGTTGGAGCCGTGGCCGCTGGCCTGTTCTGGCGAGAGGTAGGCGGCCGTGCCAAGGACCGAGCCGACCTGCGTGATCGACGACTCCTCGCTCAGCGCTTTGGCGATCCCGAAGTCGGCCAGCTTGACGACGCCGTCGCGCGAGCGCAGCAGGTTGCCCGGCTTAACGTCGCGGTGAATCACGCCGCTGCGGTGGGCGTAGTCGAGGCCGCGGCAGGCCTGCGAGAGAATCCCAACCGCTTCCGGCACGTCGAGCATCCCTTCGGCGGAGAGAATCTCGGCGCCCGAGCTGCCTTCGACGTACTCCATCACGATGTACTGGCGGCCGCTCTCCTCGTCGAGTCCGAAGTCATAGACCTGAACGATGTTGGGGTGGACGAGCCGCGCCGCTGAGAGCGCTTCGCGGCGAAAGCGCGTTACGAACTGCTCATCATCAGCAAGGTGTTCGGCCAGCAGCTTGATTGCGACCTGGCGCTCAAGGCGACGGTCCATCGCCAGCAGCACGGTTGACATGCCGCCGCTGCCGAGGCGCTCGCCCAGCTCATAACGCCCTGCCAAAGTTCGCTCTGCCATCTCGCTCAGCCGCCTTAGCCGTTCGGCGTGATGCCGCCGTTATCGGGCGGCGTGGTTGGCGTGGTCGTTGTCGTCGTTGGCGTCGTCGTTGTCGTTGTCGGAGTCGTCGTCGTTGTTGTCGGCGTTGTTGTCGTCGTTGTTGGCGCGGTCGTCGTTGTAGTCGGTGTTGTGATCGGCTTTGGCTTCGTCTCGAGGCACTGCACCGGCACGCTCGTCGTGAGCCGCTGCAGCCCTGAGGCGATCCGCGCGCGCAGCTGACTGTTGACGCTCGACGGCAGCTGGTTGAACTGGCTCTGCGCGTCGGAAAGCGCCGACGCTGCCGCTTCGCAGTCGCCTGCTGCCGTCGCGTCGGCAACTTGGCCGATCGACTGATCAAGTGCCGATGCGTTCGAAGCGGGAATCAGGCCGGCGCTGCTGCCGCAGCCTGAGATCGCAGCACTAGCGAGCAAGACGCAGCCAAGAAATGTGATCCGAGCGCAATTCATCTCTATTGACCGTACTGAAGCCGATCTGCAAGTGAGTCAGGCAAGCGGGCCGCGCGGATCGCTGCCGCCGCACCAGCGATGTCGTAATCGGTCCGCTGCCAGATCACCTCTGAGCTTTCGGTGTCGAGCAGCAGCCAAGCTGCGCGCGGGTCGCCGTCGCGTGGCTGGCCGACGCTGCCGGGGTTCAGTAGCCATCTGTCTTCGCTGACGTTGACGCTGTCGCCGCCGCGGCGAGCATCGCCGGTCGCCAGTTCGGTCTCTGTGCGGTGGAAGGCGAGCGCCACGTGGCTGTGGCCGATCAGGCCTGTCCGCGTGCGCATCGTGTCGAAGCAGAGGTCTGCCAGCAATGTGCTGATCACGTACTCCCAGACAGGGTCGCGCGGGCTGCCGTGGAACAGACCAACCTCCTCGGACTTCGCTTTCGAGGAGAGCGACGAGAGCCACTCCAGTTCGGAGTCGCCGATCACGTCAAGCGTCCAGCGCGCTGCCAGCGCCGCGCCGCGTGAGAAGTCATCGAGCCTTAGTTCGCCGGTCACAGCAAGGTCATGGTTACCTGCGAGGCAGACCGAAGCGTGCTCTCGCACCAACTGAACGCAGTCGTTCGGGTCGGCGCCGTAGCCAACGAGGTCGCCAAGGCACCAAAGTTCGTCGGCGCCGATCGCGTCGGTCGCCGCCAGAACGGCCTCTAGGGCCTGCCGGTTGGCGTGTATGTCGGAGATAACGGCTACTCGCATCGCAATAAAAGTTCACTTCGACGGTAGCGTGATGGCCGTGCGTTTCATTCGCCAAAGCGCCCTCTTCGCCGTCATCGCCGCGCTGCTCGTCGCCGAGCTGCTGGTTTTACTGATGACGCCTCGCAGCGGCCTAATCACGCCGCTGCCAGTAGAGGCAGCAAACTGGTTCACGCCGGCGCAGCTCAGCCGCGCGGCCGCGTTCAACGGTTTGCAGCTCTGGCTGGCAGTCGCGGCGCTGCTGGTCAAGGCCGCCGTGCTAGCCCTAATCGTCGTCCGTGCCCCGGCCCGCCTGCGCGGCCCATACCGCCATCCGATCGTCGTTTCGGGCCTCGTTGGCGCGGCGATCTCGATCACGGTCGTACTCGCGCTGCTGCCGCTCAGCGCGCTGATGCGAATCCGTTCGATCGATTATGGGTTGACGACTAGCGGCTGGGGTGAATGGATCTGGGACGTTGCCCGCGGCGCCGGCATCGCGGCGCTGATCGCTGCAGTAGCGACGATCATCGTGATCGCCTTGATCCGCAGGATGCCCCGGCGCTGGTGGGTGCCGGCATCAGGGCTGATCGTTTTGGGTGGCGTGCTGATCACATTCGCCGGGCCGCTCGTGATCGATCCAATCTTCAACCGCTTTACGCCGCTGGCCGCTGGCCCCGCCCGCAGCTCGGTCGTTGAACTGGCAAGTCGCGCCGGCGTCAAGGTCGGTTCGGTTTACGTGATCGATGCCAGTCGCCGAACCACGGCCGCCAACGCTTACGTGGTCGGCATCGGCTCATCGAAGCGCGTCGTGCTTTACGACACGCTGCTGGCTAAGTTCCCGCCCGGCGAAACGAGGCTCGTCGTCGCCCACGAGCTCGGCCACGTCCATTACCGCGACATCTTTCACGGCCTGATCTTCTTGCTGATCGTCGCGCCGTTCGGCGCTTGGGCTGCGGCCCGCTGCCTGCGGCTCTGGGGTCCGCATGACGGACTACCGGCCGGGCCTTCGAGCGTCCCCGCGCTGACCGCGGCCGTGATCCTTATCGTCTTCGCCATCAGCTTGATCTCCAACCAGCTCTCACGTTCAATTGAAGCCCGCTCCGACGCCTTCGCGCTGACGCTAACCGGCGACGCGCCGACCTTCATCGCCCAGCAGCGCCGGATCTCAATCCAGAACCTCGGCGACCCCGACCCGCCGGTGCTTGCGCATTGGCTCTTTGGTACTCACCCAACGACGCTCGAACGGATCGGCATCGGCCTCGCCTGGCAGCGCGGCGAGCGGCCGAGCGGGAGTGCGAAGTGAAGATCACGGTCCTCTCTGTCGGCCGCCTGCGCGCGCCCTACGCCGATGACATCGCCCACTACGAGAAGCTGATCGGTCATTACGCGCCGATCGAACTGATTGAGCTGCGCGAGCCGGAGAAGCTGGCAAAGCGAGTGCCTGAGAAGGCGCACCTGGTGCTGCTTGATGACGGCGGCAAGCAGTACGACAGCGTCGCCTTTAGCGGCTTCCTCGAGCAGCGGCGCGCGAGCGGGCTTGACCTCTGCTTCGTCGTTGGTGGCGCCTACGGCATCGAGCTTGAGCGGGCCGATGATCGGCTCTCGCTGGGGCCGATGACGCTGCCACACCAGCTCGCGCGGGTAGTGCTGTTGGAGCAGATCTACCGCGGCCACGCGATCCTCGCCGGCGCGCCATATCACCACTAGCGATGAGCGAAACTACCTCCCGCCCTGCGACGCTGCGATCATCGAGGCCGTGAGCAGTCCACTCGACGATCTAAACGCCAGCCTCGCCGCGGCAGTCGAGCTGCTTGCTGATGGGCAGCCGGTTGCCGCGCAGCCTCAGCTTGAGCGGCCAAAGCAGCCTGAGCACGGCGACTTTGCGACCAACGCCGCGCTCGCCGTAGCCAAAGACCTCGGCGTGCAGCCGCGCGAGTTCGCTGAACAGCTGACCGAGGAGCTTGGCCGCCAGCTTGGGCCGGTGCTCGTCAGCGCCGAGGTGGCCGGCCCCGGCTTCGTAAACCTCGTTCTCTCCGACGAGTGGTACGGCGACGCCGTTGACGCTGTGATCGCCGCCGGCGAGCAGTGGGGTGGGGCGGTCGCCGATCCGCCACTTCAGATCAACGTCGAGTTCGTCAGCGCCAACCCGACCGGCCCGGTCCACGTCGGCGGCACGCGCAACGCCGTTTACGGTGACGCGCTGGCGCGCCTGCTCAGCTTCGTCGGCCACAAGGTGCACCGCGAGTACTACGTCAACGACGCCGGCTCGCAGATCCGCTCGCTTGGCGTTTCCGTTCAGGCCCGCGCGCGCGGTGAGCAGCCGCCCGAGGACGGCTACCAAGGCGAGTACATCATCGCGCTGGCGGCCGATATTCCCGGCGCCAGCGATCTGCCTGTAGATGAGGTTGCGCGGCTGGCGGTCGAGTTGATGGTCGCCGAGGCGGAGCGCAGCCTCGCGCGGCTGCGCGTTGTTTTCGACGATTGGTTCCATGAGACGACGCTCCACGTCGGCACTCCATCGCCTGTCGCCAAGGCGCTCGAAATTCTCGATCGCGACGGCCGCACATTCACCAGCGACGAAGCGCTCTGGCTGCGCACAACCGAGTTCGATGACGACAAGGACCGCGTGCTCGAGCGCTCCAGCGGTGAGCACACCTACTTCGCTTCCGACATCGCCTATCACCAGGACAAGCTCGACCGCGGCTTCGATCTGATGATCGACGTTTGGGGCGCCGACCACCACGGCTACATCAAGCGGATGCATGCCGCGATCGCTGCGCTCGGCCACGACCCGGCCTGCCTTGAGCTGCTGATCATGCAGCTCGTCCATCTCGTTGACAGCGGCGAGCGCGCGCAGATGAGCAAGCGCGCCGGCGACTTCGTAACGCTCGACGAGCTGATCGAGGACATCGGCGTTGACGCTGCGCGATGGTTCTTGCTCGAGCGCTCGCACGACACAACGATCGAGCTTGATCTCAAGCTGGCGCGCGAGGAATCGGCTGAGAACCCGGTCTATTACGTGCAGTACGCGCACGCGAGGATCGCCTCGATGCTGGCCCGCGGCGCCGCCGAAGCTGGCCCCGACGCTTCTACCGACGAACCGCTCCACGCCAGCGAGCGGGCGTTGGTGCGCAAGCTGCTCGAGTTCCCGGCCGAGGTTGCCGACGCCGCCGAGCGTCGCTCGCCGCACCGCATCGCCAGCTACGCGCTCTCGACCGCTCAGGCATTCAGCGCCTTCTACCGTGACTGCCCGGTGCTCGACGCTGGCCCCGCGCAGCGCGACTTCCGCCTGCGCCTCTGCGCCGCGAGCGGCCAGGTGCTGGCACGCTCGCTCGATCTGCTTGGCGTTAGCGCGCCGCAGTCGATGACGCGCGACTAGATCGTGTAGAAGAAGTCGAGCCCGAGCGAGTTCAGTAGCTGCTGGGCCTCGCTGTTGAGCCGCGTCAGTTCGTCGGTCAGGATCAAGATTCCCATCAGGATCAAGATCGTGCCGGAGATGAAGGTGATCGCTAGGTAATGATCACGCAGCCAGCTGAAAGCGACCGTCGCTTTGTCGAAGGCCATCGCCATCAGCAGGAATGGGATCGCGAGGCCGAGCGAGTAGAAGAACAGCAGCAAGCCGCCTTGGCCGACCGAATCGGCCGTCGAGGCTGCGGCGAGGATCGCTGCCAGCGTTGGGCCAACGCACGGCGTCCAAGCGACCGCGAAGGCGAGGCCCGCAACCACTGGGCCACCGGCGCCGGCGCGCGTTATCAGCACTTCAGGGTGCCAGTCCTTGTTCAGCCTCGTAACGAACGGCGTCGCCATGAAGAAGATTCCGAGCAGAATGATCATCACACCAGCGATTGTGTTCAGCGTCTGTTGGTGGTCGCGCAGCGTTGAGCCGATCCCGGTCGCCGTCATTCCAAGCGCGACGAACATCACCGTGAATGAGAGGCAGAAGATCAGCGCGGGGAGGAGGATGCGGCTGAGCCGCTTCTCGCCGGCGCGAATCTCAGCGATGCTGGAGCCGGAGATCGCTGAGAGGTAGCCGGGAACGAGCGGCAGCACGCAGGGTGAAATGAAGGAGACGAAGCCGATTGCGAAGGCCGCGAGGATCGTTGTGTCGGCCGCTGCCAGTGGAATCAGCATCAGCGGCCGAACCGTTCCAGCTCGTCGTCAAGGCGGCTTGCATCCTCGTCATCGAGCGGAGCCTCGTAGTGCTCGCCGCCGCGCCCGCTGCGGCGCCAGCGACGGATCAGCACGATCCCCAGCAGCAACAGCCCGATTGCTACCGCGAGTGGCACGAGGTAAGCGGTGAGGCTGAAGCCGGAGGCCGGTGGCAGCGCGAGGATCGCCGGGCCGTAGCGGCCGCTGAGCGTTGACTTAACCTGCGACTTCGTCTCACCGCGGGCGATCAGCTTCTTGATCTCGCGGCGCAGTTGGTCGGCGCGTGGCGACTCGGCAATGTTCAGCGGCACGTTGCAGGTGTCGCACATCACCTCATCCTCGAGGTCGGGGAACGAGACCTGAGCCAGCGCAGGGCTCGCAGGGGCTAGTGCGCAGAGCACAAGCAGGCAGGCCGCGGAGGCTTTCAGCGTTCGCTGCATCAGCCCTGCTGCTCCGCGCGCTTAATCGCGCCATCGAGGAAGCTCTGATTGAGCTGGCCGCGGCCGATTGCGACGACGCGGCCTTGGGCGTCGATCACGAAAGTCTCCGGCAGCTTCGTCGTGCCAAAGAGCGGCGCCAGCTTCAGTTCGTCGTCGCGCACAGTCGGGTAGTTAATCCCGTAGCGGCGCTCGAAGGCGCGCGACTCATCAACGAAGTCCTTGTAGCTCACGCCGAGCACTGTGCCGCGCGCGCCAAGCTCTTTCTGAGCATTGATCAGTACAGGCGCTTCGGCGCGGCACGGTTCGCACCATGAGGCCCAGAAGTTGAGCACAACGATCTTGCCGCGCAGCTGCGCGAGCGATAACGATCCTTTTCCGTCGAGCCGCTGCAGCGCGACGTTGGCTCCGGGAGCGGGAGGAAGCTGCCCGGCCTTGACCTTGCCGTCGAGCGAGCTGTCGGCGCCGGTATTGGCGACGCCGTAAATCAGCAGCGCGATCAGGCCGCAGGTGAGGACAACAACGATTGTGGGGATGAGTCGAGGGCGCTTCACGCTCTAGTAAAGGCTAGAGGGCCGCCCGCGCACTCGCTGCGCTCGCGGGTATCCTTGCGCTGATGCGGCGGTAGCTCAGTTGGTAGAGCATCAGCTTCCCAAGCTGAGGGTCGCGAGTTCGAATCTCGTCCGCCGCTTCACGCTCTGGAGCGGAAAGCTCTGCTGGGGGCGTTGGCCGAGTGGCAATCGCACTCCGATACCCTGCCAATCTATGGTCGCTGCCATCAATCACCCGCTGCTTAAGGTCTGTACGGATGAACGACCAAGCTAGTAACTGGCTGCGCAGCCGGACGTTCAGCGCGCCGGCCTTCGATCTTGCCGAGCTCGCCGCTGCGAAGGGATCGACGCGCGTTAGCGTCGTCGTGCCTGCGCGTAATGAGGCTGCCACGATCGGCGAGATCATCACCAGCATCGGCGAAGACCATCTGACCGGATCTGGACTGATCGATGAGCTGATCGTGATTGACAGCGACTCGACCGACGACACGGCGCAGGTCGCAGAGGCCGCGGGAGCTGCCGTCTTCCGGTCGGTCGAGATCAGCCCGGAACTTGGCTGGCGCCCCGGCAAAGGGGAAGCGATGTGGAAGTCGCTCTTGGTCTCTAACGGCGAGATCATCGTCTACATCGATGCCGACCTAGTTCACTTCACCTCGCTCTATGTCACAGGCCTGCTCGGCCCGCTGCTGCTGCACGATGACGTGCTGCTCGTGAAGGGCTTCTACGACAGGAATTTGATCGGCGCTACTAGCGGTGACGGAGTGGCGCAGGGCGGCCGCGTCACGGAACTAACCGCGCGGCCCGTCACTAGCCTCTGGTGGCCCGATCTGGCCGGCGTGATCCAGCCGCTCTCGGGTGAATGGGCCGGTCGCCGAAGCCTGCTGGAATCGCTGCCGTTCCCGTCCGGCTACGGAGTTGAGGTGGGCGTGCTGATCGATTCCTACGAGCGCTTCGGCCTCAGCTCGATCGCCCAAGTTGACCTGGGCAACCGTGAGCACATCCATCAGGACCTAACAGGCCTTGGCGTTGTGGCGGCCGAGGTTCTCGCAGCGGCAACCCAGCGTCGCTTTGGTGAGGCTCTTGCCGAGGGCGCGGAGATCAGCCAGCCGCTGCGGGCGCAAGACGACGACAACGTCACTTGGACGCCGCGATCGATCAATAGTGCGGAGCGGCCGCCGGCTATCAGCCTGCCGGGGTACGGGGCCGAAACCGCAGAGCGGAAGGAAACCCCTTGACTTTGCGCTTAGGGCGGGGCAGCTTCGAGGACAGCGAGATCCTCGTGATGGCGATTGTCAACAGGACGCCAGACTCGTTCTTTGACAAAGGCGCTTCGTGGACCGATGAGGCTGCGATGGAACGCGTGCACCAAGTAGTCGCGGAAGGCGCCGACATCATCGACATCGGCGGCGTCAAGGCGGGCCCGGGGGAATTCGTTTCAGCCGAAGATGAGGCGGAGCGGGTAGTTCCCTTCATCGCCGCCGTACGCGAGGCCTATCCAGATGTTGTCATCAGCGTCGATACCTGGCGCCACGAGGTCGGTCGCGCAGCCTGCGAGGCCGGGGCTGATGTGATGAACGACGCCTGGGGTGGCGTTGACCCCAAGCTGGCTGAGGTTGCGGCCGAGTTTTCGGCCGGGATCATCTGCACTCACACCGGTGGCGCGACGCCCCGGACCCGTCCGCATCGCATTGCCTACGACGACCTGATGGGCGACATCATCGGGAGGACGACCGCGCTGGCAGAGGCCGCGCTCAGCGCAGGAGTACCGCGCGAAGGGATCGTCATCGACCCCGGCCACGACTTCGGCAAGAACACTTGGCATTCGCTCGAAGCGACCCGCCGCGCTGGCGAGATGGTTGAGACAGGCTGGCCGGTCCTGATCTCAGCCTCGAATAAGGACTTCATCGGAGAAACGCTCGATCGCCCGGTCGATCAGCGCCTGATCGGCAGCCTTGCCGCGGTTGCCGTCACGGCCTTCGAGGGCGCTCGAATCTTCAGGGTTCATGCGGTCGCCGAAACGCGTGAAGTGGTTGACATGGTCGCGTCGATCAAAGGTCTACGCGAGCCGTCCTCGGTAACTAGGGGCCTTGCGTGAGCGTCGTTGGCGCCGCGCTGGTGCCGGCTGCGCCGGTCCTCGTGCCCGAACTGAGCGGGCAGATGATGCCCGCCGCGGAGCCCCTCGATGCAGCTCGCGCAGCGCTGCGGCGACTGATCGACTCTGACCCCGAGCAGCTCGTCGTCGTCGCTGAAGCTGATCGCGAAGCTGAGTTCGATCGCTCGGCCCGAATCGGGCTTCATCGTCTCGGCGGGCTGCCGCGGGCCGAGGATCCGGATGCGGCGGCCACGGAGGAGTTGCCGCTACCGCTGGCGATCGGCGCCGCCCTGCTCGACGAGCTCGATTGGGCTGGGCCGACTTCGTACCGGCTTCTGAACAAGTCGATCAGCTCCGCCGAGGCGGCCGAGCTTGGGCAGCAGCTGGACGAAGGCGACTCACGAACCGGGCTGGTCCTGCTCGGCAACGGCAGCGCTAGGTCGACCGAGAAAGCCCCCGGTTCGCTTGATCCAAACGCCGAGCAGTTCAATCAGGATCTGCTCAGCATGATCGAGCAGGGCGATCGAGACGCGATCTCGCAGCTCAGCGCCGAGGCTTCGGAAGGCCAGATGAGCGACATCCGCCTGCCGCTGCAGCTGCTGGCGGGAGTCGCTTCGCTCAGCCCTCCTGTCGGAGAGGTCGGCTTCGCCGATCAATTCAAGGGCGTCTACTACCTCTGCGCCACGTTCCTGCCGTAAGGCCCTGCGCCAGGCCCCGCGCTAGGCCCCGCGCTAGGCCCGCCGGCGCGCCTGCAAAAGATCGCCGCTAGCGACCTA
>JBAXGJ010000028.1:0-9913 GCA_037139475.1 Actinomycetes bacterium | reverse complement strand
GGACAGGCGGCATTTTGATTCTGACCCACCGCCGCAACCTCGTCGATCAGTTCAATGACGAGATTCGCACGCGCGGCTATGGCGATCGGATCTCCGGCCCGCTGCTCGGGGACGAAGGGCTCGACCTCAGTGGTCCGGTGACGGTTGAGACATACCAGTGGTTCGTGCGCCACGCCGGAAACATTTCAAGCGCGTACACGATCGTGATCTGCGACGAGGCCCACACCGCGCTCGGCGAGAAGACGAGCGCCGCGATCCGCGAGTGGACCGGCCCGGTTTTCATCGGCATGACCGCGACCGGCGCGTTGATCGCCCGTCACGTAACTGACCTCTTCCCTACCCAAACATCGCGCTTCGACTTGGCCCAGGCGGCTCGTCGCGGCGTTATCTCGCCGCTCCGCTGCCTGCGGATTCCGCCTGGCCCCGGCGTGCGCACAATCGCCAACGTGCCGCTGCGAAAGGGCGAGGTTGACATCGAGTTCGATCAGGAGATGCTCGCCGAACTGCTCGACCAAGGGCCGTTCAATATGGCGATCGCCGATCTTTACAAGACGCGCTTCAATGGCGTTCCCGGCGTCGTCTATACGGCCGGAGTTCGCCACGCCTACAACGTCGCCGAGGCTTTCCGCAATCTCAACATCAAGGCTGAGGCCGTCTCCGGTGAGACGCCAAAGCGCGAGCTGGCCGAGATCCTCGCCCGCTACGAGGCCGGTGACATTGACGTGCTGGTCAATGCGCAGCTGCTGGCCGAGGGTTGGAACAGCCCCCGCGCAACGGTCTGCATGCACCTCGCGCCGACAGCTTCGAAGCGGATCTACCAGCAGCGCGTCGGCCGCGTGACGCGCCGCCACCCCGGCAAGGAGGCCGGCGTCGTAGTCGACTTTGTCCATCCCGCAACGCGCCACGATGACCCCGTCGTGACGCTGCACTCGCTGCTTGACCGCGATGTCTACCGCGGCGGCGCGATCGTCGTTGGCCCGGTCCGCCGTGGCCGCGGTCGCAGGGTCCGTGTGGAGCGCCGCGTGCTGCCGGTAACGCCCGGCGAGGAGCGCCGCCACGAAGTATTCGAGCGCGAGCTTTGGCGGATCGGCGTCGAGAATCTTGATTACGGCGAGCAGCACATGTGGGCCGCCTTGGCTGGCGCGCGCGTCGCGCCGAGCGGCTGGCGCCGCGCTCGCGCGATGTTGCAATTCGACCGCAGCGGCGAGCTGAAGCGTCGCTTCCTGCTGACAGTCGTTGAACGCAATGACCACGCGCCGCTGAGAATCCGTGCGCTGCAGGAGATCGCCGCCTTGAAGGATCCTGAGGCGTTCGATCTGGCCGTCGACATGATCGAGCCTTGGAGCAAGGACCAGCGCCGCGAAGGAGCGAAGGTATGCCTTCAGGCGCTTGCCGACAAGCGGATCGGCGGCCGCGATCAGGCAACCGGTTGGATCTGGCGGCTCGCCGACTACACGCGAGAACTGCACGAGCAGTACGCGGTTCAGCGCTGGCCGGAGACAAAGCGACTGCTTGGCCTGCTGGTCAACTCCTCCGGCGCCGCCCATGCCCGCAACGCGCGCAAGCTTGTTCAGGCAATCCGTGAGCAGGACCGCCGCCTTCAGGTGGCGATCTTGGCCAGCGCGGTCGCCCACACGCCAGAAGCTGAAGAGGTGCTGCGCGGCGCGCGCACGCGCTTGGCGCGCAAGCCTGGCTCCTGCTCGCGCGAGCTACTGCGCAACTTCCCCAAGGGCAAGGGCCGTCGCAAGCGCAGTCGCCGCCGCCGCTCGGGCGGAGCGAATGCGGCTGGTGGCAATCGCCAGCGCGCGGGCCGCAACGGCGATGGGAATTCGAAAGAGCCTAAGCAGGAAGAGAATGCCGTCGCTGAAGAGGGCACCGCCACCGCCGCCGACGAGAGTGGCGGCACTGAAGATCAGGCTGCCGCTTAGCTAGGAGCAGCGGTGAGGTGGACCTCACCGGCATTTAGTTCCAGCTCAGAACCATCTTTGCGGCGCACAAGCAGCGCGCCGCTGGCAGTAACACCGTTAGCAGTGCCGCTCTCGCTGAGCTCAGCGGAGGTCCAGCTGATCTCCTCGCCGAAGAGAGCGTCGCGCTGCTGCCAGCGCACCAACAGCTGGTCGGCCGGAAGCGCCAAGTTCTGCTCGATCGCTGCAACTAGTCGGTCGATCAGCGACCAGCGCTCGTCGCTTCGCAGCCCCAGCGTTGCCGCCTGCTGGCGCAGCTCAGCCGGCAATAGTTCGAGATCGAGCGCCGCATTGAGCCCCACGCCGAGAACCGCCCAGCCCTCCTGGGGCCGCGCTTCGCAGAGGATTCCGGCGACCTTTGCCGCAGGCCCTCCGTCGCTGGCTAGCAGAATGTCGTTCGGCCACTTGATTTGCGCCGCCTGGCCGCAAGCCTCAGCCACGGCAACGGCCGCAATTAGTGGCAGCAGCTCAGGCGGGTCGCGCAGCAGCAGCGAGATCAAGACCGAACTCCCTGGCGGCGCTACCCACTCGCGGCCCTGGCGCCCGCGCCCGCTGCTCTGGTGGTCGGCGCTGACGAGCGTTCCGTGCGGCGCTCCGGCCTCGGCCAGCCGGCGCGCATGGTCGTTAGTTGACCCGACCGAATCGAAGTGCAGGTGCGGCGATCCGAGCTGCTTCATCGCGGAGTGATCTGGACCTCATCGTCGATCGCCAGCCCGAGCACGGCTGCGGCCGAACCGCGATTGACGGCGACGGCGAGCGAGCGGTAGGCGTCCTCGTAAACGAGCAGTGAGCCGGTCGGGACGTCGATGTAGCTGGTCACATACGGCGCTTCATTGCCGTTGACCGACAGCAGCTGCCCCAAGCGCAGGCCGAAGGCTGCGAGCTCCTCATGCTCGACGTCGAGCGTGACGTTGCCGAAGGCGTCGATCGTTAGCGCATGGGTGATCAGTTGATCCCCTTCGGCCCGCGCCAGCGGCATCTCGAGCACGACTAGCTCGTCAGGATCGAGCGGCGAGCCGCACTCTGAAAGGTGGCCTCCGGCGGCGAGGTGCCCGGCGACCGGCGCGAAGATGTCGCGCCCGTGGAAGGTTGCCGCGGTCGGTTCAAGCCGCTGCGGCGTGCCCGAAATGTCGACGGCCTCGACGATCCCTCCGAAGCGCTGCGCCGCCAGCGAGATCAGCCCGTTGTCGGGGGCGACGAAGATTCGGTCCTCGTCTGCGGTGCGGACGGCGATCCCACGCCGCTCGCCGCCAACCTGAGGGTCGACGACGGCGAGATGAATGCCGGCCGGGAAGTAAGGAAGCGAGCGGCGCAGGACAAGCGCGCCACTGCGCACGTCGTGGCGCTTGATGCCATGAGTTACGTCGAAGATCCGCGACTGTGGTGAGCGCTCGGCGATCAGGGCGTGGCAGACGCCGACGAATTCATCGGCATAGCCGTAGTCGGTTAGAAAGGTGACCGGGCGCGAGCTCCCCATCGCGCGAACCTACCTTGTCGTGGCATCGGCGATCAGCGCAGCGACCAAACCGTCCGGCGTGTGGTCGCTCGCTTCGACGGCCGGCTCGTATCCAAGCTCGCGCAGCTGCTCGCTCGTAACCGGCCCGATCGAGATCAGTCGGGGCCCGTCGAGCGTTCCGGCGGCCTCGTGAAAGAAGCGCGCCGAGGAGGCCGAGGTGAAGGTTGCGTAGTCAGCTCCGAGCGCGGCGGCGCGGGCTCGATCATCGAGCGGTTCGGCGACGGTGCGGTAGAGCGCGAGTAGATCGACCTCAGCGCCGCGGGCGCGTAGCGCATCTGGGAGTACGTCGCGCGCCTCTTCGGCGCGAGCGATCAAGGCACGCTGGGTCGGCACATCAACGAGCGCTTCAACGAGTGCCTCGGCGACTGAGCGGTCGGGCACAACGTCGGCCTTGATCCCGTGAGCGAGCAGCGCCCGCGCAGTGCCAGGGCCGATCGCGGCGATCGTCAGCCCAGCCAAGTCGCGCGCGTCGCTGAGCGCGGCGAAGAGCTGCTCAACGCCGTTCGGGCTCGTCAGGCAGAGCAGGTCGTAACTAGCCAGGTCAGGCAGCTGCGGCATTAGCGGCTCGATCTTGATCGCCGGTGCTTCGACGACCTCGGCGCCGAGCGCACTGAGCCGCGCGGCCAGGTCGCTGGCTTGGGCGCGGGCGCGCGTTACGGCGATCGTCTTGCCCGCCAGTGGCTGCGCGCGATCACGCCAGCCAATCTCTTCGCCGAGCGCTGCAACATCACCGATCACGGTGATCGCCGGCGCTTTGATCTCAGCCTCCTCGGCGATCTGGGCGATCGTCTCGAGCGTGCCAACGACTTCACGCTGAGCCGGGAATGTTCCGCGCTCGATCACGGCGGCCGGCTGCTCGCCCGCTCGGCCGCCACTTATTAGCGCCTCGGCGATCTGCCCAAGGCTGCGCACGCCCATGTAGAAGACGAGCGTGCCAGGGAAGGCGGCCAGCGCAGGCCAGTCGATCTGCGTCTCCGGCTTGTCTGGGTTCTCGTGGCCGGTGACGAAGGCGACGGCGCTGGAGACGCCGCGCTGCGTTACCGGAATGCCGGCGTAGGCCGGTGCTGCGATCCCCGCAGTTACCCCAGGAACTACCTCAACTGCGATCCCGCGCTCGAGGCAGGCGATCGCTTCTTCGCCGCCTCGGCCAAAGACGAAAGGGTCGCCGCCCTTCAGCCGTACGACGCTACGACCGGCCAGGGCGTGTTCGATTATCAGCTCGTTCGTGACCTCCTGTGGCACCTGCTTGCCGCCGCCGATCTTGCCTACGTCGATCAGCTCTGCGTCGCTGCGCGCGCCCTCGAGCGCGCGCGGCCCGATCAGTTGGTCGTGGAGGATCACGTCGGCGCTGGCCAGCAGCTCGGCGCCGCGCACAGTGATCAGCCCTTCGTCGCCAGGGCCTGCCCCGACGAGGTAAACGGTTCCAGCCACGGCGCTCATCGGCCCAACACCTCGTTGGCGCCGGAGGCCAGCATGCGCTCGCCAACTTCGCGACCGAGCGCCTCCGGTTCGTTGGCGCCGCCGCTGGCTGTCAGTTGATCGCGCAGCCAAGCTGAGCCATCAGCTCGCCCGACGAAGGCCGCCAGCGTCATCGCCTCGCCGCTGATCGTTGCGTGCGCGCCTACCGGTGTGTGGCAGTCGGCTTCGAGCACTTCGATCAGCGCACGCTCGCAGGCTAGGCAGCGGTGCGTCGCTGGATCGTCGAGCGCAAAGGCCAGCGCAATCGATTCAGCGTCACCTTCGCGCGCCGTGATCGCCAGCGTTCCTTGCCCGGCGGCTGGAATCATCTGATCGAGCAGTGAGCCCGCCTGATCAGCGCGCCCAAGCCTTTCAAGACCGGCCATCGCGATCACAATCGCTTCGTACTCGTCACCGTCGAGCGCTGCTAGGCGGGTATCAACATTGCCATGCAGCTCGCGGATCTGGAGGTCGTCACGGAGCGCAAGCAGCTGCGCCGAGCGACGAACTGAACTGGTGCCCACGCGCGCACCCTGCGGCAAGTCAGTCAACGATTCAGCGCCGCAGAGCACGTCGAACGGATTGGCTCGCACCGGCGTTGCGGCAATCACAATCCCTTGCTCGAGCTTCGTCGGCAGATCCTTCGCCGAGTGGACTGCCAGCGCGACGCGCCCATCGACCAGTGCTGCGTCGAGCTCTCGAACCCAGCGTTCTTTGTCGTCGCTGGGATCGAAGCCGCGGTCACCGGAGGTTGTGATCGTCTCCAGCTCGCAGCCCTCAATCTTTGCTGCGACCGTCCCTGCCTGCGCCAGCGCCAACGCGCTGCCGCGGGTGCCGAGTTTCACGACTCACGCCGCAGCGGGCGGACCTCCGCGGCCTGGCCAAAGTCTGCCTCGGCTGCCGCGGCGCTTGGCCCGGCTGCCTCTTCCGGCACTTCGTCGAGGCCAAAGAGCTCGCGCAGCACAGCAATCCGCCCGTGGCCGCCACCCTGTTCCAAAGCTTTCGTGCGGATCGTCGGCTCGTGCAGCAGCCGCTGCATCACGGCGCGGGCAATCGCCTCAATTCGAACCACGTCGCGCGAGGAGGCGCTCTCCCAGCGGCCATCATTCTCGGCCAGCACCTGCTCAACGATCGACGAGCCGTGCTCGCGCAGCGCTGCGATCGTTGGCGTCGCTCCCTGCTGCGCCATCCAGCCCGAGAAGCGCTCGATCTCGTCCTCGATTATCTCCGAGGCCTGTTCGCGCTCACCTTCACGGACCTGCAGGTTGCGGGCCGCAGCGTTCTGCAGGTCATCCATGTTCAGCACGCGCACGCCGGGGATCTCGTCGCAGCCATCCTCGATGTCGCGAGGTACCGCGATGTCGATCAGCAGCAGTGCGCGCCCGTCGCGCGCCTCCATCATCATCTGCAGTTCGCCTGCGCCGATGATCGGGTGCGGCGATGAGGTCGAAGCGACGACAATGTCGGCGTCGATCATCCGCTGCGGCAGCTCATCGAGCGAGCCAACGTCGCCGCCGTAGCGCTGCGCTAGTTCCCTCGCCCGCTCAATCCGTCGGTTGGCTACGAACATTGTCGTTACGCCCTGCTCGCTCAGCGCGCGGGCCGTCAGCTCGGCCGTCTCGCCAGCGCCGATCACAACGACGCTGCTTTGACTGAGGTCGCCAACCGTCTCCTCGGCCAGCGCAACAGCGACCGAAGGGATGCTGACGCGCGCCGTTCCCAGCGCCGTCTCGGTCCGCACCCGCTTGCCGGCCTGCAGGGCGGCGCGGAAGAGGCGATTTGTAAACGGGCCGGTCGTACCGGCCGCCAGTGCACCCTCATACGCGCGACGGACTTGACCTTGAACTTCGTTCTCACCAACGATCATCGAATCGAGCCCGGCCGTCACGCGGAAGAGGTGGCGCGCCGCGTCGCAGTTGCGCGGCGAGTAGACGATGTCGACCAATTCGGTTGGGCGGATGTCTGCGCGCGCAGCGAGTTTGCTCAGCAGCACGCTCTCAGCGTCAACCGAGTTGCGCGCGACGATGTAAACCTCGGTGCGGTTGCAGGTTGAGATAACGACCGCTTCGCGCAGCTCCTCGCTGGCGACCAGCTCGCGGACGAAGCGCTCAGCTTCAATCTCAGTCAGCGCGACCCGCTCACGCAGCGCGACCGGCGCGGTCTTGTGCGAGATGCCGATTGCCAGCAGCTCAGTCACTGACTGCTCGTTTCGGTCGCAGCATCGCTTGGGCTTCGCCGCTCTGCCTTCGTCAGCAGCTCAGCGAGCTCACGTTCAACGCGCGCAGCGCGGGTCGCCGCGATCGCGATGTAGATCAGCAGGATGAAAAGAAAGACGAGGTAGGCGGCGGCGACGTAGCCTGTGTTGGGCGGCAGTGTGTTGCTCATTTAATGGCGATCCTAGGGGCAGCGGTGCGAACTGCCGCCGGCTCGTCGTTCTCTTCGCTGAGGCTGCGGCGCAATGCGGCCAGCTGAGCGCGGCTGTGCTTGGAGGCCATCTCGTACTTGCAGATCGTGATGAACAGCAGCGTAATCCCAAGCAGCGCGCTGTAAAAGGCGATCCGCATGTCGTTCGGCAGCGAGCCGCCGGAGCTGCCGAGTACGCGCGGGTGAATCAATGGGCTGGCGAGCCTCACGGCGATGAAGTTGACCGGCACGAAGACGCCGGCGACGACGGCGAAGACGGCTGCGTAGCGAGCCTGGCGCTCCGGGTCCTCGATCGAGAAGCGCAGCGGCTGGTAGGTGCAATAGAGCAGGAAGACGATCAGGAAAGAGACCAGCGTCGGCTCATCCCAAACCCACCATTGGCCCCAGGCCGCTTTGGCCCAGATCGACCCGGTGATCAGCGCGCCGATGCAGAAGATCAAGCCCTGGTGAATCGCTGTGTAGGAGCGCAGATCGTGGCGCGTGTCGCCGCTTCGCAGGTACTGGATGCCAAAGATGCCACCGAAGACGAAGCCGCCGAGCGTCACGATCGCCAGCGGAACGTGGATGTAGAAGATCTTCTGCGAGAAGCCTTGGTCAACTTCGATTGGGGCGTAGAAGAAGGCGAGCGCGATTGCCCCCGTCAGCACGATCGCGGTTGCGATCGCATAGCCGGGGAGGCGTCGTCCGTAGAGGCTCTTTGTCGTTGGCATATTTCAGTCTTCAACCAAGTAATCGAATAGGGCGTATGCGAGCAGCCCGAAGATCAGATCGTACAACCCAAGCAGTGCCAGCCAGCGCCAAGCGAGCGTTCCGCCGCCAACAGTTAGCAGCGGCTCGCTGGCCTTCGTCACCGCAATCAGTAGCGGGATCAGCAGCGGTAGCGCGAGGATCGAAGTGATTAGGTCGCGCGCGCGAGTTTGGATTGCGATCCCAGCGATCAGCGTTCCGACCAGCGCGATACCAAGGTCGGCCAGCACGATCAGTAGCGCGAGCGAGGCCCACTGCGAGGCGCTTGGGGTCGGGCCGAGCAGCAATACGGAGAAGATCAGCGCCGCCAGTAGCCCAACGATCAGCAGGAAGATGAAGAGCGTCGTTGCCTTCGCGACTAGTAGCGCGGTGCGCGGCGCGGGCGCCAGCAGGAAGCCGTCGAGCCCTCCCTCCTCGCGGTCGGCGACGAAGCTGCGGCCGATTCCCAGCAGCGCCGCCAGCGCCAGCGTCACCCAGAGAACGCCGGCAGCGAGCGCTCCTTCAACCTCGTTGCGGGCGAGCGCAAAGTGGAAGATCACAAAGGCGCTAGCGCAGAAGAGCGCCATCGCCGTCAGCGTCTGCGGCGCACGTCGCTCGAGCGTTAGCTCCTTGTAGAGAACCGCACGCGCGGCGCTGATCGTTGAAGGTGGGCGGGTAGTGCTCATCGGTAGAGCTCGCCGATCTGGTCGGTTGTTACCTGCGCTGCTGGCTCCAGCAGAACCGCCGCTCCGCTGCGCAGGCCGAGCACGACGTCGGCTTCGGCGAGGCCGCCGGCTGGGTCGTGGCTGGCGATTACGCGCGTGCGCCCGGCGGCGGCGCCTATCAGCGGCTCAACTTGCTCGATCGCTGCCGGGTCAAGGTTGGAGCGCGGTTCGTCGAGTAGCAACACTTCGGGCTCGTGCAGCACGGCGCGGCAGATCGCCAGCCGCTGGAGCATCCCGCGCGAGTAACCGAAGACGCGTTCGCCGCCGCGGTCGCTCAGCCCGGTCTGCTCAAGCAAGGCTTCGATCCGCGCTGCTGGGGCTTCGACTCCGTGCAGCTTGGCGTGGTAGCGGAGGTTCTCGCGCGCAGTCAGATCGCCGTAACAGAGCGACTGGTGGCCGAGGAAGCCGATCTTTGAGCGCACCTTCCAGCCCTCTTTGCGCAGGTCGCTGCCAAGCAGGCTGGCGTCGCCTTCACTCGGCCGAAGCAGAGTTGCCAAAACTCGCAGCAGTGTTGTCTTGCCAGCGCCATTGGGACCGAAGACGACGAGCGTTTGGCCCTCACCGAGCGTTAGATCGATGCCGTCCAGCGCTCGCCGCTCTCCGTAGCGACGGACCAGCCCGGAGCAGACGACGGCCGGCTCAGTGTTCGCCATCTGTGCGTCCGCCTTCGCGGCCGATGTGCCGGACTGCGTGGCCAAGAATCGGAGCCAGCACGGGGAAGGCCTCGCCGATTGCTTTCGGATTGCCTGGCATGTTGACGATCAGTGTGCCGCCGGCAACGCCGCTGGTTGCGCGCGAGATCGCGGCCGCCGGCGTGAACTGCATCGAGGCTGCGCGAAGCGCCTCGGCGATTCCGGGTACCGACCGCTCGATCACAGCTTCGCTTGCCTCGGGCGTTACGTCGTCGGGAGTGAGTCCGGTGCCGCCGCTGGTGAGGATTACGTCGAAGCCTTCTGCGACCAGCTCGCGCAGCCGCGCCTCGATTGCCGCTTGGTCGTCGGCCAGTACTTCGCGCAGCTCAACCTCGCAGCCCGCGTCGGTGGCAGCGTCGGCCAGCGCTGGCCCGGAGAGGTCTTCGCCTTCGCCACGAGCGAGCGAGC
>JBAXGJ010000027.1:0-10084 GCA_037139475.1 Actinomycetes bacterium | reverse complement strand
ACTCACAACATGCAGCAGGCCGCGCGCGTCTCCGACCGCACGGCCTTCTTCATCGTTGACATGGGCTCCTCCGAGGAGGCGCGGATCGGCCGCCTTGTCGAATACGGCCCGACCGATCGGATCTTCACCAATCCGCACGACATTCGCACCGAGGAGTACGTCTCCGGGAAGTTCGGCTGATCCAGTGGAGCGCGAGAGTGCCCGGCCGCAGTTCCACGATCAGCTAGTTCTGCTCGAAGAGCAGGCGCTCGGGGCGCTTGACATCGTTGTCGAGCAGATCGACCGCGTGATGGAAGCGCTCGCGAACCAAGACGTTGAGTTGGCGACCTTCGTGATCAATGACGACGACCGGATTGACGGCCGCTACCTCGAGGTCCACCAAGGGATCCTGTCGCTGCTCGCACTGCAGGCTCCGGTTGCCAGCGACCTGCGGCTCGTCGCCGCGCTGCTGCATCTGATCAAGCACGCCGAGCGGATGGGCGATCAGTGCGTCAACATCGCCAAGCTGATTCCAATCGTCGGTAGCGAGCCGCCGGTCGTTCCCGAGCTGCTTGACCGCGTTCTGCGGATGGGAACGGCGGCGCGGGCCGAGGTTCAGGAGGCGCGGCTCGCCTTTCGCGGCCGTGACGTTGAGCTGGCAAAAGATCTCTTCCGCCAGGATCGTGAGGTCAACCGGCTCAACAAAGAGGTCTTCCAACTCGCCGTTGCCGTTGGTGATGAGGTTGATCGGCGCGAATGGGCGATGACTTTGACGCTGATGGCGCGAGCAATTGAGCGAATCGGCGATAACGCAGTAGGGATCGGGGAACAGGTTGTTTTCGTTGAAACAGGGCTTTTCAAGGAGTTTCCAGCCGACTAGCTGTGAAGATTGTGTGATCAGCGGTCGAATACGCTCGCTTCCGCCGTCACGAGTCCCTAACATTCGCGGCACATGAGCGAGCTTCCGACCGCCCGTCCCGAAACCGATTCGCAAGGCGCAGCTTCATTGGCTCTGCGAATCGCCGTCATCGACAACGACTCCGGCTTCCTCCAGGTGCTCGACAAGCGCCTCGACCGACTCGGATGGGAGCACCGCACGCTCGCCGGTCCGGCGCCGGTGGACGAGATCGTTGCGATGCGCCTCAGCGCGATCGTGATCGACCTTGCGATCCTCGGGTCACAGGCTTGGGAATATCTAGAACGACTCTGTGAAGCGATGCCTGGCCTCGGCGTTGTCGTCTGTACCGGCCGCTCGAGCGTTGCGCAGCGCGTCCGCGGTCTGCGGCTCGGCGCCGATGATTGGCTGACAAAGCCATGCCACCCGGAAGAGTTGATCGCCCGGATTGAAGCTGTCGTTCGTCGTCGCCGCGAGGTAGATGAGCGTCGCAATGCAGGCCCGCTCGAGGCCGGCGAACTGGTGATCCGCAACGATCACTTCCAAGCTTTTGTCAATGATCGCTCGGTCGCTCTTACGCGCCGTGAATTTGAGCTGATTGAGTTGCTCGCCAACGCTGATGGCCGCGTGCTTGAGCGCGAAGACATCTACCAGCGCGTTTGGGGTTACGCAATGGTTCGCGGCGACCGCTCAGTTGACGTCTTTGTCCGCAAGCTTCGTCACAAGCTCGAGGCCGCTTCGCCCGACTGGCGTTACATCCACACGCACTTCGGCGTCGGTTACCGCTTTGCCGCTGAACTGCGTGAAGGCGCCGACATCGTGCCCGACGCGCCGCCCGCCGACTTCGTGGCTGAGCAAGCCAACGAAGAGGCTCGGCTCGAAGCCTGAGCCTTCAGTTCCTTCTGGTTTACGTGCTGGCGGCAGCTAGGCCGCGTAGAATTAGTTGATGCGCAACGCCGTTAACGTCGGGATCATCTTGCTCGCTGCCGCGGCGCTGGCGTTCCTGCCGGCTGGCAGCGAAGTTGGCGCCGTCGCCGGCCGGGCGCTGTCATTGGCCTTCATCCTCGTCTTCGCGCTTGGCTTCTCGTTCGCCTACCGCCGCTTCGGCTCTGACTTTGAGCGCCTGCCTGGTGGCCTTCGGGCGCTTGGGCTGGGAGCGGTCGGCGTGCTTGTCTTGACGTTCGCCGGCTGGTCGCGGCTGCTCACCGGCCCCGGCGGGCTGCTGACTGCGCTTTTGCTTCTCGCTGGTTGCGGCGCGGCACTGTTCATCGTTTGGCAGCGCTACCGCGCGATCGCCTAATGCGCATCGCCGTTGCGGCGACGTAACAGAGCGGTGCTAGCGGCGTGACGGGCGCGAGGTGACGATTGCCGCGTGGCCGATCTGCGTGAGACGAGTGGGCAAGCGACAGTTGAATTGGTCGCGCTACTGCCGCTGATCGCGGCGCTCGCGGTAGGCGCCTGGCAGGCGGTCGTCGTTGGACAATCGTGGTGGCTTGCCGGCATCGCGGCTCGGGCCGCGGCTCGGGCGCAGCTCGTTGGCGGTGACCCGGGTCGCGCCGCGCGGCGCGCACTGCCGCGCGGCGCGCGTGATCGGCTCGTGGTCTCGCGCCGCGCTGGCGGCGAGCTGACGGTGCGCCTCGCAGTCCCGGCCGTGGTCGGTGGACTGCGGTTAGGCAGTGCGACCGCTCGAATTGGCGAGCGGTCAGGAGGAAACTGATGGACGCAGCCGAGCTTGTGGTGCTCGGCGGGCAGGCCGAGGTTGAACTGCTTGCCCCGGTCGAGGCTGTCGCGCTAGCCGCTGACTGCGCTGAGCAAGCGGTGTTGGTGATAACGCTGTTGGGCGCCGACCGGCCGCGGCGGCGGTGGGCGGCTCCGGCATCGGCCGTGGCGGCCCGCTACTGCGAGCGGCTTCGCGAGCAGGGAGTGGAAGCAAGCGCGCGAGGGCGGCTCGTGATGACGGAGTGCGGAGGGGATGCTGCGATTGCCGCCGCAGAGCGCTTGATCGCCGCTGCTCGGCTGCCGGTCGTTGTCGTAGCGCTGAGGCCGCGCGACGCTGAACTCGACGCGCTGATCAGCGGCGCAGGAAGGGCTCTTCTCGCTCGCTCGGACGACGAGCAGGTTGATCAGCTCGCGATTGAACAGTTGGCAGAGCTCGGCGCCCGAGCGGAGCTGCTTCAGGCGCCGGCTGCAGCGCGCGCGCGCCTCGCCGGCGCGGGCATCAACTGGGGCTGGCTGGCGCGGAGCGAAGGGCAGGCGTCGGTCGAGCTTGTTGCGGTGATTCCGATTCTCCTGGCCGTCACGCTGGCCGCCGCACAGCTGCTCGCAGCCGGACTTTGCCGCGAGCTCGCCGCTGATGCCGCTGGCGCGGGCGCTGCGGCGCTACTGCAGAGCCGCGACCCGCAGGCAGCGGCGCGGCGCGCTCTTCCTGGCTGGTCGCGCGGCCAGCTCCATGTTGTGCGCCGCGGCCGCGAACTGCGAGTGACGATCAATCCGCCGAGTTTGGTGCCCGGGCTGGGCGGCCTACTCGGCGCCGAGGCCCGCGCGAGCGCTGGGCCGCCGGCGTGAAGGCAGGCGGGGACGATGGCCAGGCGCTGATCCTCGTCGTTGCTGCTCTCGCGGCGCTGCTCGTTGGCGCCGGTGGGCTTGGGATGCTGGCGCGCGGACTCGGCGCCCATGCCGATCATCAGCGCGCCGCCGATCTTGCCGCGCTGGCCGGTGCGCGGGCGCTTGTTGACGCCTTTCCACGCGCGCTCGAGCCGTCGGGGTCGAGCCGCCACCTCGGTGCCAGCGCCTACCTCGAGCTTGCCCGCTCGGTGGCGCGGCGCACGGCCGGCCGCAACGGAGCCCGCCGCGTAGAGGTGCGCTTCGCATCCGGGCCGCTGCCCGACCGCGTCACGGTGACCGTCAGCGACCCGATCCGCGTTCCCGGCGGCGGTCTCGTCGCTGGGCCGGTCACCGCCGAGGCGCAGCTAGCGGCCTTCGCGGTTCCGATCGGAGATGGCGAGTACCCCGGCCCCTACGCCTATCGCCAAGGCAAGCCGATGCGGCCAGATACGGCGCTCGCCTTCGACAGAATGGCCGCCGCGGCGCGGCGCAGCGGCCTGGCGCTGACCGTTAACAGCGGATACCGCTCCAACGCCGAGCAGGCGCAGCTCTTTGCCGCCCACCCCGACCCGAAGTGGGTCGCTCCGCCGGGCCAGTCGCTGCATCGGCTCGGGACCGAGCTCGACCTTGGCCCGCCCGCCGCCTATGGCTGGTTGGCGGCGAATGGCAAGCGGTTCGGTTTCGTTCAGCGCTACGCATGGGAAGCTTGGCATTACGGCCTAATCTCGAATCCCGGGAGCGCCTCTGTGGGCTTTGCGCCGCCCGGCGGTGGCGCTGCCAGCGCAGTGCCCAGTTTCGTTCCGGCCGCCTACCGCGAGCCGCTGCGCCTGGCTGCATCGCGCTGGTCGGTCGGCGCTGCGCTGCTGGCGGCGCAGCTGCAGCAGGAGTCTGGGTTCAACCCACGATCGGTCTCCAGCGCCGGTGCGCAGGGGATAGCGCAGTTCATGCCGGGAACGGCACGCAGCTACGGCCTTAGTGACCCTTTCGACGCGGTGGCCGCGATCAACGCGCAGGCGCACCTGATGCACGACCTGCTGCGCCGCTTCGCCTCCGTGCCGCTGGCGCTCGCCGCGTACAACGCTGGCCCGGCGCGCGTGGCCGACTGCTGGTGCGTTCCGCCGATCGCCGAAACGCAGGCCTATGTAGCGCGGATCGTGGCGATCGCGCGCGGCGCCGGCGTGACGGCTGGCAGTGGTGAGCCGCCGGTGCGACTGATCCGCTGAGCTTTGCGGCAGACTAGGTAGCCGATGGCACCATTTACCTACAAGCTGCGCGTGCGGTTTAACGAGTGTGACCCGCAGAGCGTTGCCTTCAACGCCAACTATCTCGCTTACATCGACGTGGCGATCACCGATCTCTACCGCCAGCACTTTGACGGCTCTTACGCCGAGGTGATGGAGAGCAACGGCGTTGACGTCGTCGTTGCTGAGGCCAATTTGAAGTTCCTCGCGCCGGCGCGCTTTGATCAAGAGATTGAGATTGCGATAACGGTCGAGCGGCTCGGCAGTACGTCGATGGCAGTCTCATCGCTGATCGCTCGCGACGGAGAGACGCTCGTGACAGCTGAGCTTCGTTACGTCTTTGTTGAGATCGAGACTTGGGAGAAGACGCCGATCCCTGACCCGATCCGCGAGACGATGGCCCAGTTTGGCCCGGCCTAGCGCGCCGCGCCGGGCTTTCAGCGCCGACCTGAGCTGGCGCGCCGCCTCGCCGCCGAGTGGTAGCTTGCCGCCGGAGGGTTCTATCGCCGCCTGCCGAGCAGGAGCAAAAGGGGGAGTCGTGAAGAAGCTCGTCGTCGTAATCGCAGTTGTCGCTTGCAGTTCGATCGCGCTCACCGGCGTCGCCGCAGCGAAGTCGACCTGCGACCCGCTCGACAAGCGCGACTGCCTGCTGCCGTGGCCGAGTAACCACTTCACGGTTACGGACTCCCACACCGCAACAGGCCTGCGGCTGGACCTCAGCGGCCCGCTGATGCCGAAGAACACGGCCGGCGTTCCCGCTTTCCCGGCCGACATTAACCACAGCGACGGCTTCGGCCCGGGCAGCGGCATGCTGACTTACGTTGAGGGCCTGGATCTGGCCAAGACCGGCGCCGTACCGATCACCAATATCGGTGCCTACACGGCAAAGAATGCTCCGATCGTCGTGATCGATGCGCTGACTGGCAAGCGCCAAATGATCTGGGCTGAGCTTGACTCTAATCCCGACAATGAGGCCCGCACCAGCGGCCTGCTGATGGTCCACCCTGCCGTCAACCTGCCGGAGGGTCGCCGCTACATCGTCGCTCTGCGCAACCTCAAGAACTCAGCCGGCGCCACGATCCCTGCCGCTGCAGCGTTCAAGTCGCTCCGTGACGGCAAGGCCAGCGGCGAGCTTGCGGGCCGGGCGAAGGACTACAACTCGATCTTCGCTTCGCTGAAAAAAGCCGGAGTTGACCGCAAGTCGCTCTACCTCGCTTGGGACTTCACCGTCGCAAGCGAATCGAACCTGACCGAGCGCTCGCTGGCGATGCGCGATGAGGCCTTCGCCGCGCTCGGCGACAAGACGATGGCCGACCAGAAGGTGCAGGGCAGCGCGCCGAAGTTCACGATCGACTCCACGACCGACTACACGGCCGCGCAGAACGCCAACACGGCGCGTCGCGTCGAAGGAACGCTGACGATCCCGTGCTACCTCAACACCGCCAACTGCGCGCCGGGCGGCACCTTCACCTACCGGGCTCAGAAGGGTAAGCGCACGGCTTGGATTCCGAAGCAGAACGGAACGATGACGGCGAAGTTCTACTGCACGATTCCTCGCGCCGCGCTGACGACCCCGGGCCGGCCGGTCGTATACGGCCACGGCCTGCTGGGCAATCCACGCGAGAGCTTCGGCGAGTCAAACCAGATCATCTCGCAGAGTTACAACATCGTCTTCTGCGCCACGCGTGAGATCGGCATGGCCGATGAGGATGTGCTCAACGCGATCGCGCTGCTCGGCGACATGTCGAAGTTCGCGTCGTTCCCTGACCGCCTCCAGCAGGGGATGCTGAACGGGCTGATGCTTGGGCGGGCGATGCTCCACACGCAAGGCTTTGCCGCCGACAAGGCATTCCAGAACGACGCCGGTCAGCCGATGATCAACACCGCCAAGGTCTTCTACAACGGCAACAGCCAGGGCGGCATTCAAGGCCCGGCGATCACTGCGCTGGCGCCCGACTTCACGCGTGCTGTCTTCGGCGTTCCCGGCATCAACTACAGCCTGCTCTTGCCCCGCAGCGTCGACTTCGACGAGTACGAGCTGATCTTCAAGCCCGCCTACCCGAGCCGGCTGACGCGTCAGATTCTCCTCAACGTTGCGCAGAACCTTTGGGATCGGGGCGAAGGCAACGGCTACGCGCTGCACACGACCGACGACCCGCTGCCGAACACGCCGAAGCACCAGGTGCTGCTTGAGGCCGTCGTCGGCGACCATCAGGTTGCACAGGTAGCGGCGCAGAACTTGGCCCGCACCGTTGGCGCTATTGGCCGCCGGCCTGGCACCGACGCCAATCGCACCTACGACAAGGTGCAGCTCTACGGCATTCGCAGCAGCGGCCCGGCTAGCGGCTCGCATTACGTCCTCTTCGACAGCGGGCCAATTCGCACCGTGGGCGGCAAGGTGATCGGTACCGATGTGCCACCGGTCGGTGACATCGCGCCGCACCTCGGTCAGGATCCCCACGGGCTCTTTGACATCAAGCGCGGAGATCAGGCCTCGGCCTTCTTTAACGGCACCTTCCTGGACGTCTGCCCCGCAGGCCGCGCCTGCCGGCTGGACAGCTGGGCCTACTAGGGCGCAGCTCTAGCCGGCGGCGGCGAGCTCGACGGGGATTCCGTTGAGCACCGCTGTGCCGGAGATCTCGTCGACGCGTTCGCTGTCGCCGAGCAGGTTTACGTTGGCGCCGGCGTGGGCGCTGGCGACGTTGATCTCGGTCTCCTCGCCATCGTGGCCCCAGCCGTGTGGCACCGAGACCACTCCGGGCATCATCGCCTCGCTGTGAACGGCGGTCAGCTCAATCGAGCCGCGCTTTGAGCTGAGCACGGCGCGCTGCCCGTCGGCCACGCCGCAGCGCTCGGCGTCACCCGGGTTGACGAGCACCGTGCAACCTTCGGGGCCAGAGACCAGCTTGGGCACGTTGTGCATCCAAGAGTTATTCGAGCGCAGCTGCCGGCGGCCGATCAGCAACAGACCGTTGCCGCTGGCTGGAGCGCTGTCGAGCTCGGCACGTAGCCGCGGCACGTCGGCAATTATCTCCGGCGGCGCTAGTTCGACGAGGCCGCTGGCGGTGCGAAGCGACTCAGGGATCCGTGGCTGCAGCGGGCCAAGGTCGATCCCGTGCGGGCTGGCCTCCAGCTTTGCCAGCGTCAGGCCGTCAGGGTCGGCGCCAAAGCCCTCGCCGTAAGGGCCGCAGCGGAGCATGATGTCGAGCAGCCGCTCCGGGCCAACGCGGTCGCCCACCGCCGCGACCAGCTCGGCCGGATCGCGGCCCGCGACAGGCGAAGTTTCGCTGCGCGTCTCGCGGCCGGCCAGCTCAAGTGCAAAGAAGTCGTCGATCGGGCCAATCTCGGCCTCGGCGCCGGCTCCGCTGGCGATCGCTGTCAGCCGCAGCAGGATCTCCCACTCGTCGAGCATTCCTTCCGGTGGGTCAAAGACCGGCGGCGAGTAGTTGGCGAAGTTGCGGATCGCGAAGACAGTGAAGACGAGGTCGAAGTGCGAATGCTCAAGCGCCGAGAGCGCCGGCAGGATTACGTGCGCGTGGCGCGATGTTTCGTTGCGGTAGATGTCGATGCTGATCATCAGCTCGAGTGTGTCCAGCGCTTTTGCAAGTCGGTCGCCGTTGGGCGTTGAGAGCACAGGGTTGCCGCCGATCGTGATCAGCGAGCGGATCTGGCCCTCTCCTGGCGTTTCGATCTCCTCAGCAAGGCAATTGACGGGCAGCTCGCCGAGCACTTCGCCGCGGCCCTTGGCGCGCGTAGCCCAGCGGTGGATCTTCATCCCGCGGCCGCTGCCTGGCTCGCCCTGCGTGTTCGGCGCGCCGGCCGGCGGCTTCGGGAACATCACGCCGCCGGGGCGGTCGAGGTTGCCGGTCAGCGTGTTGATTACGTCGATTAGCCAGCTTGTGACGGTGCCGAAAGGCTGCGTCGTCGTGCCGATGCGGCCGTAGACGGCGGCGCTCGGCGCGGCTGCCAGCTCGCGCGCGATGCGGCGAATCGTGTCAGCGTCGATGCCGCAGCTTGTCGCGACGGCCTCGGGCGTGAACGGTTGAGCTGCCTCCTCGACCTGTTCGACGCCGCTCAGTAGTCCGTCCAGATGGTCACCGGGCGCGACCAGTCCTTCGTCGAAGAGCGCGTTGACGATCGCGAAGCAGAGCAGCGCGTCGCCGCCCGGGCGAATGAAGTGGTGCTCGTCGGCGGCCTCGGCTGTGCGCGAGCGGCGCGGGTCGATCACGACGACCTTGCCACCGCGCTCGCCGATCTTCTTCATCCGGCCGCGGAAGTCGGGTGCCGTCATCAGCGAACCGTTGGATACGAGTGGGTCGGCGCCAAGAATCAGCAGGTAGTCGGTGCGGTCAATGTCGGGGATCGAGATGCTTAGCGAGGTGCCGAACATCAGGCCGCAGGCGACCTGCTTTGGAGCTTGATCAACGCTGCTGGCGGAGAAGATGTTGCGCGTGCCAATCGCTTTCAGCATCGGCCGCCCGTAGATCAGTCCGCTGAGCGAATGGGCGACCGGGTTTCCAAGGTAGGCGGCGAAGGCTTGGCGGCCTGACTCGGCGTCAATCTGCTTGAAGCGCTCGTCGATGAAGGCGAAGGCTTCGTCCCAGCTGCAGGGCGCAAGTTCGCCATCGTCGCCTCGCATCATCGGCGTGCGTAGGCGGTCGGGATCATCATGGAGGACGCCAATATTCGCTCCCTTTGGGCAGATGAAACCGTGGCTTAAGACGTCGTCCTTGTCGCCGCGAACCTTCGTTACTTCGCCGTCCTCAATCGTCAATTCGAGGCCGCAGGTCGCTTCGCAGAGTGGGCAGGTACGGAAAGCGGTTGTTGCCATCTGCTCACCCTATAGGCGCGGCGCTCTTATCCTCATCTAGGTGGCTGAGAAGAAGCAGACGAGCGAACGTGAAGAGCGCCTGCGCGAGCAGCGCCTTGCGCTCCCTGACGGGCCTGGCGTCTACCTCTTCAAAAACGCCGACGACGAAGTGATTTACGTCGGCAAGTCGCTCTCGCTGCGTAAGCGCGTCAGCAGTCATTTCAGCTCGCCGGTAACTCGTGGTGGCGTGCGGATGATCGATTCAATTGAGGCGATCGACTTCATCTTGCTCAGCTCAGACGCCGAAGCGCTGCTGACCGAGCAGACGCTGATCACGCGCCACGAGCCTCGCTTCAACATTCAGCTGCGCGATGACAAGAGCTACCCGTTCATCGCCGTCTCAACCGATGAGCAGTACCCGCGGATCTATTTGACGCGCGAGCGGCGCCGCAGCGGCCGCGTCTACTTCGGCCCTTATTCCAACCCGCGCCGCGCGCGCAGCACCGTCGAGGTGCTGCAGAAGGTCTTCCAGATTCGCTCCTGCCGCGACCCCGA
>JBAXGJ010000026.1:0-10090 GCA_037139475.1 Actinomycetes bacterium | reverse complement strand
TGCTCGCTAGCGACAGTCGGCGCAGAGGCCGTGGAGCACAATCTCGTGGCCTTCGACTGCGAAGTCGACGCGCTTAGAGATCGAGTGGACGGCGCGCTCCAGCGGCGCGTCATCGAAGGCGATTACGGCGCCGCACTTGTCGCAGACGAGGTGATGGTGGTGGTGGTCCGGGCGAACCGGCTCGTAACGCGCCTGCCCTTGGCCGAGTTCGACCTTCGCTACAACGCCCAGCTCGTCGAGCTCCTCAAGGATCCGGTAGATGCTGGCGCGGCCAACGGCGCGCTCACGCTGCGCGAGTAGATCTTCGATCTCGTAGGCGCTCAGCGCGCAGCTCTGCTCGTCGAGCAGTGAAACGACGGCAGCGCGCGCGCCGCCACGGCGGAAGCCGGCTTCAGCGAGCCGCTCGTTCGTCGCTGTCGCCCACTGCGACTCTTTCTTCTTCGTCTTCGCCATCGACCAAGAGGCTAGCGATGAGACTGATTCTCAGGCTAGTTCGATGCCGCCGTGATCATCACAGTGATCCTCGTGCGGGTGGTGGAGGCGTCCGTCGACGAGGTAATCGGTGTGCTCGCCGTGCGGCACGGCCTCGTGGCCGCAGTCCGCGCCGTGCAGGTGCTCACCGCAATCGTGCTGGCGGTTGCAGGCGTCGGGGAGCTCGTCATTGACCGGCAGTGAGTGCTCATCAACGTGATCGCCGTGCGGCTGGTGCAGGTGGCCGTCGTGAATGAAGTCGATGTGGCCATCGTGGACGATCGCCGTGTGGCCGCAGCCGGGGCCGTGGACGTGGTCGTGATCCTCGTGCGTATGTCCCGTTGAAGTCATAGAAGAAATCTACCGCGCGGCGCTTACGGCAGGATCGGCGACCGCTGCGGCGAACGGACGCTTATGGGCCTTCGCCAACTTCGCTCCGCGCTGCACGCGTTCACGCAGGAAGCCGCCTGGCAGCTTGCCAGTGACGCCCAAGGCGGTCACGAGCTGCCATTCGAAGTCGTCGAGGAGGGCCGCCGCGACTCGCCGCTCTACTGCTACCGCCCGCTGACTGCCGAGTTCATCAACGAGCGCAGCAGTGTTCTGGCCCGTCTCCCGACTTTTCTGCCTGCCGCCCACGCGCTGATCGCGATCGGCAGCCTCGCCGACTACCTCGATTCGCAGGGCCTGCGCCCACCCGGCCCCGGCCGTCAGAGCGCCGACGCCGCATTGCACTGCTTCCTTGCAAGGGTCTTCGTTGATTCCAACGACTTTGTCTTCGATGAGCGCTGCTTCGATAATGCCTATCTGGAGCTTGAGCGCTGCGTTGCCGAGGAGCGCGCCGAGCACACCGTCGTCGCCGTTCTGCTCGGTGTTGAGCTTGGCTCCGAAGAGGTGGCTCTTGGCGACGGGTTGACGCTAGCCCGCGGCGAGCGCTTCGACGATGCTCCCGACGAGGCGCGTTGGTCGCGCGTCGACGGCAGCCCGCAGACGCTCGTGATCGTGCGCCGCTCGCCGGTCCCCGGCGACGTCGGCCCGCTGCAGGCTTCGCGCCAGTCGCTGCGCAAACTGGCCGCTGGGCTAGGGCTCTACCACCCAGACCCGGTAGCGATCGCGCCGCTCGGCTGGTCGCGGATCGGCGCTGGCCCGTGGCAGGCGGTCGCGCTCAGTAACGACTCCGGCGACATCGAACCGCTGGTTTTGGTCGAACCGGGGCAGGAAGATGAGCTGCGCGCCTTCCTTAGCCTTGTCGGTCGCCGCGAGCCGAAGTCGGGCGAACTCGCTTGGGCGCTGCGCCGCTATGAGATGGCCCACCATCGCGTGCTGGCGGCCGAGGCGCTGACCGATCTGCTGCTCGTTGCCCGCGCGCTGCTCGAACCTGAAGGCCCGGCCAGCGGCAGGATGGCGGGGCGCCTTGCAGCGCTCTGCGCCGAGCGCGAGCGCCGCGCAGCGATGACCGAACGGATCGCCCACGCCGCCGCGCTGGAGCCAGCGCTGATCGCCGGCGTTGACAACGAGCTCCAGCTTCAGCCATACGTCAGCGAACTCGACGGCCACCTGCGGGCGCTGCTGCGTGACGCCTGCTGTGGCCATCTCAGCGGCGACCTCGTAGGCCTGGCTGACTCGATTCTGCTTGAGGACGTTGACCCTGACGCCACGCCACCGGACCCCTTTACGGCAAGCGCCAAGCCGCTAGAAGATCAAGGAACCGACCAGTTCGAATCGCTGCGCCCGCCGTTCTAAGCGGCAGCAAAGAGCTGGTTGTGGATCGCGACCAGCCCCTCGACGTCATGGACGTCGCCGGCTAGCTCAGGCACAATCACCGGCTCCAACTCGCCGGTCTCCTCTTTCAGTCGCGCGATCGTCGCCGCGTCGCGCTCGGCCAGGGCGAGCGCGTCGGAGTAACTGCTGAGCAGCTTTGCCGCCAGCGGCTCGTCAAATTCGCCGCCCAGCTGGCTGGCGACCGCAGCCAGAGTTGGCGCTGCTTGGTCGCCGTCGCCAACGAAGTGGACGCGGTTGATGATCAGCGCGCCAAAGTTCATCTCTGCGCTGCGCAGCTTGCCGGCGAAGAAGATCGCCTCCTCGGCCGAGTCGCGCTGCGGCGAGGTGATAACGACAAAGGTCGTCGCCGGGTCGGCGAGCAGCGTGCGGACGGCCTCGGCGCGCTCTCGGAAGCCATCGATTAGCCCGCCGAGGGCTTGGAAGAAGACGGAAAGATCTTCGAGCAGCTCGGCGCCGGTGATTCGTTTCAGCACGCCGAGGATCGCGCCGGTGCCAACGCCCAGCGCGCGCGCCGCAAAGCCGGTGGGAGCGAGCAGCAGCTTCAGCGCGCGGCCGTCAAAGAAGCCGGTCAGGCGGTCCGGCGCGTCGAGAAAGTCGAGCGCGTTGCGCGAAGGCGGCGTGTCGAGCACGATCGCGTCGAAGCGGCCTGAGCGATCGAGCTCATAGAGCTTGGCGATCGCCGTGAACTCCTGCGAACCAGCGACGGCGCCGGAGAGCTGCTGGTAAATCCGGTTGCCGAGGATCTGGTCGCGCGTCTGCGCGTCGGGCGAGAGCGTTTCGATCAGCTCATCAAAGGTTCTCTGCGAATCGAGCGTCATCGCCCACAGCTCGCCTTTGATCTTCAGCCCAGCGGCAGTGAAGCGCTTGCCATCAACTAGCTCGGGCTGGTTTGTCAGCTGCTCGAGGCCGAGCGCGTCGGCCAGGCGCCGCGCCGGGTCGATCGTCACAACCGCGACGCGCTTTCCCTCAGCCGCAAGGCCGGCCGCTATCGCCGCCGCTGTCGTTGTCTTGCCGACGCCGCCCGAACCGGCACAGATCACGACCGAACGCTGCTGCAGGCTGCTGTCGAGGGATCCGCTCATCGCACAGCAGAGCCTAGAAGCTGATGATTTTGTTGCCTTTACGCAATTGGGCGGTTTTTGGGAAGGAATAGCGCTTGCGGCTGCGAATACAGCGCGAGTACGGGTCCAACAGACGACCGGAGCATTCGCATGGGTAAGAAAAAGCCAAAAGTCATCGCATTCGCAAACCAGAAGGGTGGAGTCGCCAAAACGACGACGACACTCAACCTTGCCGTTGCGCTGGCTGAATCGGGCCATCGGGTGCTCTGCATCGACATGGATCCTCAGGGCAACCTGACGATGTCGCAGGGGATCGACCCTGACACGCTCGACAACTCGATCTACGACGTGCTCGTCCACGACAAGCCGATTCGTGACGTAATCGTCACGCGTGAGATCGACCTAGCCCCGGCTTCGATCGACCTAGCCGGCGCTGAGATCGCAATGTCAACGAAGATCGGCCGCGAACGTTCGCTACAGAAGTCGCTGAAGGAAGTCTCAAACGACTACGACTTCGTCTGCATTGACACGCCGCCGAGCCTTGGCCTGCTGACGATCAACGCGCTGACCGCGGCGAACAAGGTGATCGTCCCGGTGCAGTGCGAATATCTCTCAATGCGCGGGCTGATCCAGCTGCAGAACACGCTTCAGATGATTCGCGAGAACCTAAACCCGGAGATCGAGATCGAAGGCATCCTGCCGACGCTGATGGATACCCGCACGGTTCACGCCAAGGAAGCGATCGAGATTCTCGAAGAGAACTTCGGTGACCGCGTCTTCGCTTCGCGGATCAAGAAGACGATCCGCTTTGCCGAGGCCCCCGTCCAGGGGATGTCGGTGCTCAAGTACGAGCCGAACGGCAGCGCCGCAGATTCCTACCGTGCCCTCGCCAAGGAGGTGCTGTCACATGGCTAAAGACAAGAAGAGCCGCGCAAGCATGCGTGAAGGCCCACTATCTGAACTTTTCCGCCGCACCGAGAAGGGCAAGCCGGAAGGCGAGGCCGCTGAGCCAACGAAGGCTGCTAGCCCCGATCAGCCCCAGACCGAGGCCGGCCGCGAGCCGGAGACGCGCGTCACACCGACGCCGCAGGAGCGTCTGCGCAGCGCCTTCAGTTCTGAGATCCCGGACGACATTCTTGACGCACCGGTAATTGAGCCGCCGCTGATGCCACCGGCACCAGATCCGGCCGCCAACCGTTCGCCGAAGGCCAAGAAGGGCGGCCCGGTGTTGCGCGTAGTCGGCGTAGGTGGAGCCGGCGTAAACGCCGTCGACCGGATGATCGAAGCTGGCATCGCTGGCGTCGAATTCATCGCGATCAACACCGATGTTCAATCGATCCAGCAGACTCAAGCCGACGTAACCGTCCACATCGGTGAAGCGTTGACGCGCGGGCTCGGCGCAGGCGCCGACCCTGAGCTCGGCCGCGCCGCTGCGATGGAAGATTACGACCGCATCAAGCATCTGCTGAAGGGTTCCGACATGGTCTTCGTCGCCGCCGGAGCCGGTGGCGGCACAGGCACCGGCGCCGCGCCGATCATCGCTCGCATTGCGCGAGAGGTAGGCGCACTGACGGTCGGCATCATCACGCGCCCGTTCGGCTTTGAGGGAACGCGTCGCTCCTCGACTGCGTCGCTCGGAATCGACGCGATGCGCGAAGAGGTCGACACGCTGATCGTCGTCCCCAACAACAGGCTGCTCGAAGTGCTCGACCAGCGCACCTCGATGGTTGAAGCCTTCCGGATCGCTGATGACGTCCTGCGTCAAGGCGTTCAAGGGATCTCAGACCTCGTCACGCTGCCGGGGATCATCAACCTCGACTTCGCCGACGTGCGCACAATCATGTCCGACGCCGGGCCGGCGCTGCTGGGAATCGGCATGGGCACGGGCGAATCGCGTGCGCTCGACGCCGCTGCGCAGGCTGTCGCCTCGCCGCTGCTGGAAACCGACATCAACGGCGCGCGCTCAATCCTGCTCTCGATCACCGGCGGCAGCGACCTCTCGCTTTGGGAGATCAACGAGGCAGCCAAGGCCGTCGCCGAGGCCGCGCACCCTGATGCCACGATCATCTTCGGCGCAATGGTTGACGACGCTCTCGATGATCAGGTTTGGGTCACCGTCGTTGCCACTCGCTACGGCGAAGCGGCTCAGCGCGCACGGCGCCAGCGGGTTGAAGAGCCTGCCGGCGAGCCACGAGTTGAACGCGGCCGTGGTGGCCGCAGCGGCAAGAACACGGTTCGCACAGGCACCGGCGTTGACACGCTCGATGTGCCTGAGTTCATGCCTGGCGGTTAGTCAACCTCCAGCGGGCTCGCTCCGCAGCCGACGCAGTAGTCACTACCTTACGTTCGATGAGCGGCGCTACGGGAATGGTCGCCGCAGGCCATCAGAAGACAGCCGAAGTTGGCGCTGAGGTTCTGCGCGCCGGAGGCAACGCAGTCGATGCGGCAATCGCGGCGGTGCTCGCCTCATGGGTCTGCGAGCCGCTCTTGACCGGCCCCGGCGCCGGTGGCTACATGCTCGTCGCTGGCGCTGGAGAGGAGCCAACGCTGCTCGACTTCTTCGTCGCCGCGCCAGGCCACGGCGCAGGCGATGATCACGCGCCCTTGCTGCCGGTCGCAGTTTCGTTCGGTGACGCGACACAGACCTTCAACTGCGGCGCAGCGTCATGCGGCGTTCCCGGCAGCCCGGCCGGCATCGCTGCCGCCGCCGAGCGCTGGGCGACGATGCCGCTTAGCGATCTAGCTGCGCCGGCAGCGCGGCTGGCCCGCGAAGGGGTGCCGCTGAATCGGCCACAGGCCTACGTCTTCGAGATCCTCGATGGGATTCTCTGTTCGACGCCGGGCGCGGCGGCTGAGTACACGCGCGACGGGCGCCCATTGGCGCTCGGCGAGCCGTTCTCCAGCCCCCATTTGGCTGAGACAATCGAACGGCTCGGCGCCGATGGAGCGGCCCCGTTCTACAGCGGTGACATTGCCGAAGCGATCGTCGCTGAGGTGCAGCAGCTCGGCGGACTGCTCGAGATGGCCGACCTCGCCGCCTATGAGGTGATCGCGCGCGAGCCGGTTGCCGCCGAGTACCGCGGGCGCAGCATCCTCACGAACCCGCCGCCCTCGGCCGGCGGCGCTCTGCTGGTGCTGGCCTTCTCGCGGCTGCAGCAGATCTGCCCTGAAGGCGTTCCAACGAGCGGCCAGCTGCTGGAGGTAATCGACGAAGTGCAGGCGCTGCGCACGCCGCAGTTCACAGCGGGCCTGATCGACCCTGACTTCCTGAGCCGCTTCCTCGCCGCAAACCTTGGTTCGACGACCCACATCAGCGTGATCGACGGCGATGGCCGCGCCTGCTCAGTGACCTGCTCGAACGGCGAAGGATCGGCCGTTGTAGTTCCGGGAACGGGGATCCACGTCAACAACATGATGGGCGAGGAGGACCTAAACCCGCTTGGCTTCTTCCGCGCCGCGCCGGGGCAGCGGATGCCTTCGATGATGGCGCCGACCGTCGTGCTCGCCGCCGACGGGACGGCCGAGCTGGCGATCGGCAGTGCCGGCTCCAACCGGATCCGTTCGGCAATTCTGCAAGTGATCGTGAACCTGATCGACCGCGGCGGCGAGGTTCAGGCCGCCGTCAATGCGCCGCGCCTCCACAGCGAAGGCGGCACGCTCTTTGTTGAGCCGGGGGTAGCGCTCGAGGGGGTTGATCTAGGGCAGCGGGAGCTGGTCGAGTTCCGCGCCGAGAATCTCTTCTTCGGTGGGACGCAGGCAGTAGCGCGCGACCTTCAGAGCGGCCGCTGCGAGGGCGGCGGCGACCCGAGGCGCGGCGGCGCGGCGGTCGGGCTGTGAAACGGCGCCTCGCGCCGCTGGCTCTGGCGGCTCTCGCCGTGATCGCCGTCGCTGGCTGCGGCGGCCCGTCGGCCGACCTTTACGTGCTCCAGCGCAGCGGCTCGATCGAAGGCGCGAAGCTGACGATGGTCGTCGGCGACGGCGGCACAGTCCGCTGTAACGGAGGCAAGCAGTTTGAGATCAGCAGCGCTCAGTTGATCGACGCGCGGGCAATTGTTGACGATCTCAACGGCGATGAGAAGGAGCCCGGCCCGGCGCGCAAGTCGGTAAACCTGAAGCCCGGCAAGTACACAATTCTGCGCTACAACGTTCGGACCGAGTTCGGCACCGTCTCGTTTAGCGACAGCTCACGGCCGCAGCCACCGGTCTTCTTCAAGCTGGCAAGACTGACGCGAGATCTGGCCAAGAACGTCTGCGGTCTGGCGCGCTAACCGAAGCGGACGCGGCCGTTGGAGGCCGCCCGCACCTGCGCACGCTCAACAAACTCGAGCCGCTTTACGGTCGCACGCAGCAGCTGGCCCACGAGCTTGATCCGCTTCGCTTCGGAACGAAGATCGAGCAGGCCCTGCTTGGCCTCGGCGCCAAACTCAACCGTTGCCGCCATCTCATAGGCACTCTTCGCCGCCAGCTCTTCAGGTTCGAGCTGTTTGTCGGTCGCCTGTTCAACGAGGTCGGCGTAGGCCTCGCAGGCCTCGGCGTGGGCTTCGGTGAAGTCGTCGCTGGCATCGTCGATCTCGGCGTCGTCGAGGAACTCGATCACGGCCGCCGGGTAGGGGAGGTCGTGGCGCTCTTCGACCACGCGAAAGGGGCGCGTGCCGCGCGTGATGATGTTCATCCGCCCGTCCTCGCTGCGTTCCGTCACTTCGGTCACTTCCATCGCGCAGCCGGTCGCGTGGGCGCCGTCCTCGTCGGTCCAAACGATCCCGAACTCGCGCTCATTGTCGAGGCACTCGGCGATCATCGTGCGGTAACGCTCTTCAAAGATGTGCAGCGGCACTGTTTCGCTGGGCAGAGCAACTAGCCCTAGTGGGAAGATCGGAAAGTCTTCTACGCGCTCTTGATCCATCTCATTCCAGTCTACGGCCGACGGGCGGCGCTGGCCTAACTCGAGCTGAGCTTCAACACGAGCGCCCGCCAGCACTGTACGGTCGCTCGCAAGTGAATGATTAGCCAAACGCGGGTCGTGTGCCCGGCAAATTCAAGGAGAAGAGATGAGTTATCTACAAGTTGATTTCTGGCCAGGCGCCAGCCAAGCGAACTACGACGCTGAGATCGCAGCGGTACATCCGCCAGGCGGCCTGCCTGAAGGCCAGCTCGTTCATCACGCAGCGGTCACGGCAGACGGCGTTTTGATCAGCGCCGTTTGGGATTCCCAAGAGTCGAAGGACAGCTTCGTTGAGGAGATCCTGATGCCGGCCCAGCCTGTTGATGGCGGCTTCCCGAACCCTGTCGTCTCGAACTTCGGTGACGTCTACTACGAGCACTCCGCCTAAGCAGCCGCGCTCGGCGCGGCCCAGCCTGAGATCGCGCTGGACTGGCCGCGCGTACTGTTAGTCGATGGAGAAGATCGCGATTGTCTGGCTGCGCCGCGACCTGCGCACGCATGACCACCCCGCGCTGAGCGCCGCGGCTGACAGCTGCGAGCGAGTTGTTCCACTCTTCGTGCTTGATCAGCGCTTGCTCGAGGGCCGCTTTGCGAGTGGGCCGCGGACGGCATTCATGCTCGGCTCTCTGCGCGAGCTTGATCAGCAGCTGCAGGCGCTCGGTGGCGGGCTCTGCGTCCGTGCTGGCAAGCCAGAGGAGGTCTTGCCGCAGCTAGCTGAGCAGCTCGGCGCCAGCGAGGTTTACTGGACCAGCGACGTCTCGCCGTTCGCGCTTGAGCGCGACCGCAAAGTCACCGAGGCGCTGACAGCCCTCGGGGTCGAAGCGATCCCCTCGCCGGGAAACTTCTGCGCCGACGTCTCGCTGCCACGGACCAAGAACGGCAAGCCGTTCAGCGTCTTCACGCCGTTCTGGAAAGCGGAGCGTGAGCTACCGCGCCGCCCGGTGCTCGATCAACCAGAAAAGCTGCGGCTGCCAGACGGGCTCGACTGCGGCGAGCTGCCGGCTACGCCGCAGCTTGACGAGCAGCTGCCTGAGCCGTTCTGCCAGCCCGGCGAGCCCGCTGCACGGGCCGCGCTTGAGCTTTGGCTTGATGGTCCGATCGACTCCTACGCCGAGCTCCACGACAACTTAAGCGGCGGCACCAGCGACCTTTCAGCATGGCTGCGCTGGGGCTGCATCTCGGCGCGGGAGACCGAACAACGAGCACAGGAGCGTGGCGGCGACGGAGCCGCCGCTTTCGTCCGCCAGCTCGCCTGGCGCGACTTCTACGCCCACGTGCTGCTGATGTTCCCGGACAACATCAAGCTTGAATATCAGGAGAAGTTCCGCCGCCTTGAATGGGTCGATGACGAGCAGGGCTTCACGGCTTGGTGCGAAGGCCAAACCGGCTACCCGCTGGTCGACGCCGGGATGCGCCAGCTTGCCGCGAGCGGCTGGATGCACAACCGCGCGCGGATGGTCGTCGGTTCGTTCTTGACGAAGGATCTGCAGATTGACTGGCGCCGCGGTGAGCAGTGGTTTGAAGAGATGCTGCTCGACGCCGAGCCTTCACAGAACAACGGCAACTGGCAGTGGATCGCCTCGACCGGCGTTGACCCAGCGCCCTACTTCCGACGGATCTTCAATCCGATCCTGCAGCAGCAGCGCTTTGACCCAGATGGCGATTACGTCCGCCGCTGGGTGCCGGAGTTGGCCGGCGTGCCGACGAAGCGACTGGCCGAGCCGTGGCTAATGAGCGACGACGAGCAGTCCGAGGCTGGCTGCGTGATCGGCCGCGACTACCCAGCGCCGGTTGTCGAGCACGCGATCGCGCGGCTCGCGACGATCGAACGCTACCG
>JBAXGJ010000025.1:0-10237 GCA_037139475.1 Actinomycetes bacterium | reverse complement strand
TGGCCCCGGCGGCGTCTGCCAGCGGTGTTGCAGCCAGCGCTTCGAGCACCGCTTCGAGGTCGTCGTCGGGGCGACCAGCGAGCTCGATTACTCCGGCGGGAATTGCTGTCTCGGCGATTACGAAGCGCAGCTCCTCGGCGCCGCGCCAGCGGTTCACCTCGAGTGTTCCGACGACGTCGAGCGCCGTGTCGGCACCCTCGGGCAGCCGCGCAGTGCCAAAGGCAACGGCTCCGATCCGCAGTCCGGCGCTGTTGACGGTGCAGCGCAGGTGCTTTCCTTCTCCCATCGTTCGCGCGCCGTCGAGCCGCGCGCCGGGAATCATCAGCTTCGGTTTTGGGTTGCCGATGCCATACGGCCCGAGATCGGCAAGCTGCTCAGCGAGCTCCATGCTCAGGCCGTCGCCACCGACAACTGCGTCGGCGTGATCGACGGCGCCGACGGGCTGGTCGGCAAAGATCGCTGAGCAGTACTGCTCAAAGCTGGCGGCGAATGCTTCTACCGACGAGGCGGCAACCGTGCAGCCCGCGGCGGCGCGGTGGCCGCCAAAGCGGAGCAAGTGCTCTGAACACGCTTCGAGCCCAGCGAGCAGATCAAAGCCCGGCACCGACCGCCCCGAACCGCTCCCCTCTTCACCGTCGAGCGCAACGATCACAACTGGGCGCTGGTGTGTTTCGGCCAGTCGCGATGCGACGATCCCGATCACACCCGGGTGCCAGTCCTGCGACGCCAGCACGTAACCGTCGCGCGGGCCCAGCGCTGTCGCCTGCGCCTCGGCTTCGTGGCGGATCCGCTGCTCGACAAGTTTGCGTTCGTTGTTGGCGTGATCGAGCTCGGCGGCGATCGCGTCGGCGCGAACCGGGTCGTCGGTCAGCATTAGCTCAACGCCGCTATCGGCGCGCTGCATCCGCCCGGCGGCGTTGATCCGAGGCGCCAGGCGAAACCCGATCGTCTTCTCGTCAATCTCGGCCGGATCAACCTGCGCGACGCGCATCAGCGCGCGCAATCCTGGCCGCTGCGTCCGCGCCAGGGCAACCAGACCTTCACGCACAAGGCGACGGTTTTCGCGGATCAACGGCACGCAGTCGGCGACGGTCGCAAGAGCTACAAGGTCGAGGTCCTGATCGCAGTCGCCAACGTCAAGGCCGCTGGCTTCACGCAGCGCCTGAGCAAACTTGAACGCTACGCCGGTCGCGCAGAGCTCTGGGTCGGGGTAGTTATTGACCAGCGGGTGGACGATCGGAGCGTCCGGCAAGAGGCCGTCGGCGCGAGGTCGGTGGTGGTCGGTGACGATTACGTCGAGCCCCAACTCGCGCGCACGCGCGACCTCGTCAACCGCTGTGATCGCGCAGTCCACGGTGATTAGAAGGCTGGCTGGGCCGGCCGCAAAGCGCTCGACGTTCTCAGCCCCTAGCCCGTAGCCGTCCTCGCGGCGCCCGGGAATGAACCATTCGACGTTGGCTCCAAGAACTCGCAGCGCGCGCACGAGGATCGCAGTCGAGCAGACGCCGTCGACGTCGTAATCGCCGTGGATCAGGATCGTAGAACCTGCCTTGACGTGGCCAAGCGCGAGCTCAACGGCCTGCTCAATTCCTTCGAACTGTGAGGGCTCGAAATGCTGATCGGCCCTGAGAAACTCAGCGGCATCGGTTGGATCGCCGAGCCCGCGACGCACCAGCAGCTGGGCGACAACAGGATCGAGGTCAAGCTCGTCGGCGAGCCTCAAAACTTCGCCGAAGGGCGCTGGAGCTATCTCAATCCGGGCCGGTTCCACTACTGGACAGTAGGCCGAAAGCCCGACAGAAGGGCCGGCTTAGAGGTGCAGGGCCGGATTGCCGCGCCGCACGCCGATCGCGTAAGCAGCGGCCAAACCGAGTAGAGCGCCGGGAATTGCTTCGACAGCGTTCATCACTGTGATCGTCCCGTTCCCTGGGACGCTGAAGCCACTGAAGATCAGGCCGATGATTACGGCGCCGATGATCGCGCAGAGCAGACTGCCGACAATCCCGCCCCAGAAGCGGTCGGGAATGAAGATCGCGAAGTGCCAGATCGCAAGTCCCATCATCACCCAAGCCAAAGCAGCCATCAGCGCCTCCCGTGCTTCTTGTTGCGTTTGCGCCGCGGCGTCGTCGGCTTAGAAGGATCGTCCTTGAGCACCAAGTCCTCGGGCAGCGCGTCAACGCCGCTGCTTGCGGCAGGCGCTTCGGGCGAGACCGCTTCCTCAGCCGGAGCTTCCTCGGTCGCGACGGAACCAGAGCCGTCGTCATGAAGATCTCGGACCATCTCATCGAACTCTGCGCCGCTAACTGCGCGCTCGGGATCTTCCGGCGCGGTTAGGCGGCCGCGCTCTTTCTTCGTCTCCTCGATTTCGACCTCGGTCTCGGCGCCGCCTGCGGCCGTCGCGTAGGGCGGAACGACGCCACCATTAGCGGCCGCAATTCGTGCGCGCCTTGAGCGCCAGACGCCCTCGCCTTCCTTCCAGTGCATCAGCACCGGCGTAGCGATGAAGATCGATGAATAGGTTCCCGAGACAACGCCGACGACGAGCGCCAGCGCGAAGTCAGCGAGCGTCTCGCCACCAAAGAAGAGCAGCGCGAGGATCGGCAGCAGGGTGCAGAACGAGGTCGCTAGCGAGCGCATCAGTACTTCGCTCATCGAACGGTTGAGGATCTGCGAGAACGCGGCCCGCGGCATCCGCGGCACGTTTTCGCGCACGCGGTCGAAAACGATGATCGTGTCGTAGAGCGAATAACCAAGAATCGTCAAAAGCGCGGCGACGGTCGCCGTAGTCACCTCCAACCCGAGAAGCGCGTAAACGCCGGCCGTGATTAGAAGGTCGTGCATCAACGCCACTAGAACGGGCACCGCATAGCGCCATTCGAAGCGGAGCGCAATGTAGGCGCTGATCACGATCAGCGACGCGATGATCGCGATGATCGCGCTGTCGGCAACGGTCTTGCCGAAGGTCGGCCCAATCGTCTCAAAGCTGTAAGTGCCGTTACCGAACTGCTTGTTCAGCGCCCCCTCGATCGAAGCCCGCTCATCGGCCTTAACCGTGTCGGTCGAGATCTGGAACGCCGCCTGGCCCTTGAACTCGTTGCCGCTGAGCTTCTGGATCTTCGCCTTGCCGAAGCCGAGCGGGGCGATCGTGTCGCGGACCTGCTGCTCAGTTGCCTGCGTAGGTAGCTCGGCGACGAGCCGCGTGCCGGAAGTGAAGTCGATGCCGAGGTTGAGGCCATTGATGCCTACCGCTAGTGCCCCAACCAGCAGAATCGCGCCGGAGAGCGAGAAGAACCACTTCGAGGCGCCCATGAAGTCCCAGCGGAATCGCTGGCGCGTTGAATGGGTGCCGAGCATCGCCGGGCTGGATATCGCTTTCGAGCGCGCGAGCGTTCCGAGCACGGCCTGAGTAAGTAGAACGGCGGTTAGGAATGAAACGATCGTGCCGACGCCAAGCGTGAAGGCGAAGCCCTTAACACCCGCCGTCGCGAGCATGAAGAGGATGAAGGCGACCATAAATGTCACGACGTTGGCGTCGATGATCGCCGAGAGACCCTTGCGGTAGCCCTGGCTGATCGCGACCGGAATTGAGCGCCCGAGGCGGACCTCTTCCTTGACTCGTTCGAAGATCACGATGTTGGCGTCGGCTGCGACGCCGATCGTCAGGATCAAACCAGCGATCCCTGGCAACGTCATCGTGATCGGGATCAGCTTCACGATCGCGAACAGGAAGACGGCGTAAACGCCGAGTGCGCCGATCGCGATCAGACCTAGTAGTCGGTAGATCAAAAGCAGGAAGAGCGAGACGAGAGCGAGACCAATCAGGCCGGCGATGATCCCCTGGTTGAGGGCAGCCTTTCCGAGCGAAGCCGAGACCGACGAAGCTGAGATCAAATCGAGCTTGATCGGCAGCGCGCCGGTCTTGAGCAGGTTGGCGAGCTCCTGCGCGGTTTGGATCGTGAAGCCGCCCGAGATCTCTGAACCGTTACTGCCGTCGATGCCATCGGGGTTCTGTTGGAAGTCGATGTACGGAGCTGAGATCAGCTTGCCATCGAGCACGATCGCGAAGTGCTGGAAGGCGCTGCGCGCGTCGCCGCCGAAGAAGTTGTCTTGGCCGCGCTGAGCGATCTGGCGCGTCGTCTCCTGCCAGATTGCCTGGCCCTTGTCGGAGAAGCTGAAGTTGACGGTCGGCGCGCCGCTGCCGCCAGCGCCGTTGGCAAAGCTCTGCTTCGGGTCGGTGATGTCGGTGCCGCTGAGGGCAGGGTCGTCCTTCAGCACGTAGTACTGATCGGGGCCCTTGCCCTTGGCTGGGCCTTCGGCCTGAACGACGATCGTTCCCGGCTTCACTTCGACGATCGACGTGTCAGCGCTCTGCGCAATTTTCTTCGTTGTGATCTCGGCGTTGAGATCGGCCTTCGTCTCCTGGGGGCCGGCCAGAACAGTCTTCGTCTTGTCGTTGACGAGGTAGTAGGAGCCGGTCGTCGTCTCCTTGCCAGTATTCGTCTGCGGGCAGCCCGCCGCGCGCTGTACCGCCGCGTACTGCGTCACTGCGCCGGCGCCGCTTCCTGCAGAAGATCCGCCCGTCACGGCCGCATCTGTCGGGGCCGGCTTGCAGCCAGGTCCGAGGACGTTGGTCTCCCAGTCGTAGAAGTAGAGCTGAGCAGTCTTTCCGACCTGCGCCGCGGCCTGATCGGCGTTGGTGACGTTCGGTAGCGATACGTCGATCTGGTCGGCGCCGGTGCGCTGAATCTCTGGTTCGGCGACACCGAGCGTGTCGATCCGCTTGCGCATGATGTCGATCGTTTGATTGACCGACTCGCTTGTGACCTGCGCCTGTTTCGTTGGCTTCGCTTGGTAGACGAGAGATACGCCGCCCTTGAGGTCAAGACCAAGGACCGTCGGCTTAGTTGCGATCACTAAACCGGAGAGCAGAAGCAGGCCGGCCACGAACAGCAGGATCAGTGAATTGCGGCGGCGGTCGGTCATCGAGTTAGAAGAGACTACTTTGCGGGCGTTAGGACTAGCAGCAGTCCGCCGTCATCGTCGTAGGCGGGGAAAAGGTCGGCGCTAGCTTTTGCCGGCAGATCACCCTCAGCGCGAACCTCTACCTGCTGGTCGAGCGAGCGGACGCCCCATTCCAACACCGTTGCGACGGGGTCGCCGTCCTTGTCGAAGCGGAGGCCGAGGACGTCGTCGACGGGGCGGCCGATTACCCGCTCGTCATCGAGTCCGGTCAGCTCAAAAGCGCCGCGGCCGCAGGCAATAACGCGGGCGTCGTTGTCGCAGACAAAGAAGGCTGCATCGGGCGCCGGGAAGTAATCATCTAGCAGTTCGAAGATGAAGCCGAAGCCGCACTCGCGGCAGCCTTTGGGATCGCCGCGGAAACCGTTCCCAGTGTCGACTGAGAGCGAGCGATTACCGCATTGGGGACAGATGAAGTGGTGCGCCATTAGAGCGACCTAGGGTACGCGTAGTTGGTCGCGCCTGCGCCGCGACCGATCTTCTCGGCGCTTAGAAGAGGGCCGCGTCGCGCGGCGGCTCGAGCCCGAGGTGCTCGTAGGCGGCCATCGTGGCTGTTCGGCCACGGGCGGTGCGGCTGATCAGCCCGCACTGCACGAGGTATGGCTCGTAAACCTCTTCAATCGTGTCCGATTCTTCGCCAACGGCGATCGAAAGCGTTGAAAGACCGACCGGCCGCCCCGCATACGTCGTGCATAGGACGGTCAGGATCTCGCGGTCAAGCCGGTCGCAGCCGAGCTCGTCAACCTCAAGCAGCTCAAGCGCGCTGTTGGCGGCGTCAGCTGTGACTGTGCCACTGCCGCGCACCTCGGCCCAGTCGCGGACGCGCCGCAGCAGCCGGTTTGCAACGCGCGGCGTTCCGCGACTTCGGGCAGCTATCGCCAGCGCACCGTCATCGTCGAGCGAGACTTCAAGGATCGCGGCCGAGCGCCGCACGATCGCGGCCAGTTCCTCGGGGCCGTAGTTCTCGAGCCGGTATTGAATGCCAAAGCGATCCCGTAGCGGCGTTGAGAGCAGGCCGGCGCGTGTTGTCGCCCCGATCAGCGTGAACGAAGGCAAATCGAGCGTGACGACTCTCGCACCGGCACCTTGGCCGATAGTGATCGGCAGCCGGCGATCTTCCATCGCCGGGTAGAAGGTCTCCTCGAGCGCACGACTAAGCCGGTGGATCTCATCGACGAAGAAGACAGAGCCGGGCTCCAGCGCGGTCAGCAAGGCGGCGATGTCGCCCTTGCGCTCAAGCGCCGGGCCGGCAGTTTGAACGAACGGCACACCGAGCTCGGTGGCGATGATCTGCGCCAGCGAAGTCTTTCCAAGCCCTGGCGGTCCAGCAAGCAGCACGTGGTCTAGCGGTTCATCGCGGCCGGTTGCCGCCTCGAGCGAGACAGCGAGTTGGTCGCAGACGGCTTGCTGGCCGATAAAATCCTCGAGCGTCTGAGGCCTCAGCGAGCGGTCTAGCTCATCCTCCTGCGCCAAGGCGCCTGGAGTCATGATCGGCGCATCTTCTGGAAACTCATCGCTCATTGACGAGCCGCCTTCAGTGCGCTTTGGAGCAGATCCTCAGCGCTCTCGCCTTCGGCCCCAGCAACGAAGCCGTCGGCCTCCTGCATCGTGAAACCCAGCTCGACTAGGCCGTCGCGGGCGATCCGGCGTGGATCGTCGCCACGCGTGACTGTGATCTCACCGTCCTCGCCGCCTAGCGCGATCACCTTCTCGCGCAGCTCGACGAGGATCCGCTCTGCCGTCCGCTTGCCGATCCCCGGCACGGCTTGAAGGCGGGCAACGTCGCCGCTCGCGAGCGCGCTCGCGAGCTCGCGTGGAGGACCGCCGCTGAGCAGCGCTAGCGCCACCTTCGGCCCTACTCCTTGAACGCCGAGCAACATTAGGAAGAGGTCTCGCTCCTCCTCGCTGGAGAATCCGTAGAGAGCCATTGAGTCGTCGCGCGCGACGAGGTGGCAGTGGAGCGAAACTTGCTGCCCGACGGCCGGCACGTGCGAGAGCGTCTCAGCCGAGACCGCAAGGTGATAGCCGACACCGCCGCTGGTTTGAATCACGACGTAATCCTCGCGGCGGCCTACGACCTCGCCGTTTACGAAAGCGATCATGCGACGCGCGCGTCGGGTACCTGTGCGCGCAGAGTGGCGCTGCGCAGCGGAGCGTGGTTGGCGTGGCAGATAGCGACCGCGAGCGCGTCGGCGGCGTGGTCCGGCGTGGGCGGCTCCGGCAACGCGAGCAGACTCTGCACCATCCGAGTCACCTGCTCCTTGGGAGCGCGGCCGCTGCCGCAAACCGCTCCCTTGACCTGCTGGGGCGTGTAGTCCTGGCAGGGGATTGAGCGGCGGCCGGCAGCCATCAAGACAACGCCGCGGGCCTGACCGACGGCAAAAGCAGAGCGAACGTTCTGGCCGAAGTAGATCGCCTCAAGCGCCAGCGCGTCTGGGTTGTGGCGGTCGAGCAGCTCTTCAACTTGTGCGAAGAGATCGGCCAAGCGATGCTCCGGCGAGCGCTCCGGCCGCGTCCGCATTACGCCGCCGTCGAGCGCCACGAGGCGCCCTGCGCGCCTGCGCACAACTCCAAAGCCGGTATTGGCGATACCGGGGTCGATTCCGACAACGATCATTTCCCGTGATTCTGCGCCCTGCGCCGGATGCCTCCCCTAAGGGGCTGCGCAGCTACTGCTTAGCTGCAGCTGCTGCGCGGGCACTGCTGAGCGACTCACCCGAGGCGACGCGCTCCAAGCCAAGCCAACAGAACTCCATTACGCGGTCGACGACCGCAGCGCGCGGCACCGTGTCGTGGTCGTACCACCAGTGCGCAACAGCCTGCGTGGCTCCCGCCAACAGCTGCGCGTGGAGCTCGAGGTAGAGAGCTCCATCGCTCTGATCGGTGTGGTCGTGCTCTACGCGGTCTGGGTCGGACGCCATCAGCGCGGCGATCACGCCGACGGCCTGAGACTGCACTGCGGCGAGCGATTCGACGACGTCGGGGTCGGCGGCGTCACGGAATAGAACGCGCCACGCGTCGCGATCCTCCTCAACAAAGGAGAGGAACGCATCGACGCCGAGCCTCAGCCGCTCCTCGCCGGTTGCCCCGCTCTCGGCGCAGGTTTCAAGCCGAGCGAAGATCTCTGTCGCGTGGCGACCGAGCAGCTCGGCGTGGAGCTCGCGCTTGGAATCGAAGTGCTCGTAGATCAGAGCCTTCGAAACCCCAGCCTCGGTCGCGATCTGCTCGAGCGAACAACCGTCGTAACCGGAGCGGGCGATCACTGTTGCCGCGGCGTCAAGGATCTCATCGCGGCGCTGTGGGGCTGTCATCCGTCGCCGAGGGGTGTCGCTCATCGGCTCCATTCTGACAACACTCTGCGACTAAGTACGAAATTCTTCTGCAGCGACGATCAACCGGCGATCCGTTCAAGCACTTCAGCGTCGATCTCAAAGTTGGCGTGGATCTCGCCAACATCGTCGTTGTCTTCGAGCGCGTCGATCAGTTTGAGCAGCGTCGAGGCGTCACCTTCGTCGATCTCGACCCGCACCGCCGGCCGCTGAACGAGCTCGGCCGACTGGTAGGAGATATTGGCATCGTCGAGCGCCGAGCGAACCGCCGAGAGCGACGCCGCCGGCGTGATCACTTCGTATACATCTTCATCGATCTCAATCTCTTCGGCGCCAGCGTCGATCGCGACCATCAGCTGCTCTTCGCTGTGAGCTTCGGCGTCGACGACGATCAGGCCGCATTGCGAGAAGAGATAGGCGACCGAGCCAGGTTCGCCGAGGCTGCCGCCGAACTTCGTCAGCGTGTGGCGCACGTCGGCGCCGGTGCGGTTGCGGTTCTCGGTCAGCGCTTCGATCAGCATCGCGACGCCGCCCGGGCCGTAGCCCTCGTAGACGACAGCTTCGTAGGCCTCAGCGTCGGCGCCCGCGCCGGTGCCACGATCGATCGCGCGTTCGATGTTGTCCTTTGGCATCGAGGCGTCCTTCGCCTTCTGCACAGCGAGCGCCAGCGACGGGTTGCCGTCGATCTCTCCCCCGCCCTCCTTGGCGGCGACCGTTATCGCTCGGCCGAGCTTCGTGAAGAGTTTGCCGCGGCGGGCGTCGACGATCGCCTTCTTGTGCTTGATCCCCGCCCATTTCGAATGGCCAGCCATTAGAAGCGAATGCTAATGCCCGAACTAATCGGCGAGCACTTCGGGGTGCTCGCGGTACCAATCGAGCGTGAGTGCTAGCCCTTCCTCGAGGCCTACCTTTGGCTCCCAGCCACTCAAGTCGCGCAACTTCTTAGAGTCGATCCAGTGACGGCTTATCTCGCCCTCTGGAACACCGGTGCCCTGCAAGTCCGGAGCAAGAGCGACCCCCGCTAGCTGGCACATCGTCTGGACGACATCAATTGCTCGCCGGGGCACACCACTGCCGGCGTTGAACGACTCACCAGCCCCAACGCCAGAGTCGAGCAAGTCGAGGATCGCGAGGTACGCCTCAACCGCATCGGTTACGTATAAGAAATCTCGTTCCGGAGAGCCGTCGGAGCGTATGACAGGAGATCGTCCGGCGATTATCGCGGCTGCCGTTTCGGGCACCAATCGCGACCGGTTTCGGTCACCGCCGCCATAAAGGTTGGCCATCCGCGTTACCGCTACTGGGAGCCCATAGGTCGACCAATATGAACGCGCGATAATGTCCGCGGCTGCTTTTGACGCGTCGTATGGATGGGACGCCTCAAGCGCCATGGCCTCGGTGTACGGAAGAACCAGGCTCGGTCCGTACGCAGTATCAGACGAAGCGACGATGACACGCGAAACGGAACCAAGGCGCGCTGCCTCGAGGACGTTCCAGGTGCCGAGAATGTTCGCCTCAAACGTTGGCCGCGGAGAGAGATTCGCGGGCCCGACGGTTGCCTGGGCAGCGAGGTGAATGACGGTATCAATCTTCCGATCTGAGACCACGCGCTCTAGTGAGTCGGCATCGAGAACGTCCCCCGTCACGACCTCATAGCTCGAACTGTCCGAGGCTGGTTCGAAGCCGCTCGTCCTTGAGTGATCTCGGCGCAGTAGCGCAACATCAGCGCCAAGCTCTACTAGCCGCCGCGTAAGCCAAGAGCCGACGAGTCCGTCAGCCCCCGTCACGAAGACACGCCGGCGGTCGATCGTCGCGCCATATCGAGTGTTCGTTCGTCCCATTGCCGCGTGATGCTCGCAGGAGTCGCTGCTCAATGTCGGCACAGCACG
>JBAXGJ010000024.1:0-10247 GCA_037139475.1 Actinomycetes bacterium | reverse complement strand
GTCCGCCTGCCGTCATCCATGTCGGCGAGCCGTGGATTGCGCTACTCCATCCCCAGCGGGCCTTGAGCGGAGCCGGAGAGGAACTGGCGCACAAAGTCGTTGTCGGAGTTGAACAGCTCCTCGGCCGGGCCGGCCTCAACGATCCTCCCGCGCCAGAGCACGGCGATGTATTCAGCAACGCGGCGGGCACTCATGATGTCGTGCGTGATCACCGTGTAGGCGCCGCCGTTCTCCTCGTGGATCTCCTGAATAAGCTCGCAGAGCAGCGCCGTGCGGACCGGGTCAAGCCCAGAGTCAGGCTCGTCGAAGAGCACGATGTCGGGGTCCAGCACCAGCGCGCGAGCGAAACCGGCACGTTTGCGCATCCCGCCGGAAAGCTCGTTCGGCATCTTGTCGCCGGCGTCGGTAAGGCCAACTTCAGCAAGGCGGGCGTTGACGATCCCCATGATCTCCTCCTCGCTCCTGTCGGTGTGCTGGCGCAGCGGGAAGGCGACGTTGTCGAGCAGGTTCATCGAACCGAAGAGCGCGCCGTCCTGGAACAGCACGCCGAACTTCTTGCGCATCTCGAAGAGCTCCTCATCGCGCAGGTTAGGAACCGACTCACCGTGCACCAGCACGTCGCCGTCATCCGGGTAGAGCAGCCCGACCATGTGCTTGATGCAGACCGATTTACCTGTGCCTGAGGGCCCGAGGATCATCGAGATCTTGCCCTCTGGGAGGCCAAGGTTGAGCCCTTTAAGAATCTGGTTTCTACCGAATGCTTTGTGCACATCGATGAACTCAATCGCGTCTGGCACGCCGGTGGGCCGATTCATCCCGGTGTGCCAGCGATATTCCTGCTCGCCGCCCGGCGCGGCCTCCTGCACGACCTTTACGCGCTCAGACGGCTCGATTGGCTGATCATCTTTTTCTTGCTCTGACATCGCTTAGCCTCCGATTGGTGCTCGCGGATTTGCGCCCCAGAAGAGCTGCGTGCCGAGCATCCCGATCAGATGCACAAGCACGATATTTAGGACCATTGATTTCGCTGTTGCCGTTCCCACGCCGACCGGGCCACCGCTCGCCGTGTAGCCGTAATAACAGCCGACGAGAACGATTACGGTTGCCATTGTCATTGCCTTAATGGCGCTGAATAAGAGGTCGGGAGGGTTTTGGAACTGCCAGAAGATCAGCGAATAGCCGCCCTGCGATACCTCCCCGATCTGAACCACGACCGCGAGGTAACTGGCAGCGAACCCCGCGCCGACAGCCGAGATGTAGAGGAACGGCAGCACCATCCATGCGGCCAGAAGGCGCGTCGCACAGAGGAAGGTCATCGAATCGATTCCCATCACTTCGAGCGCGTCGATCTCTTCGGTGATCCGCATCGAGCCGATCTCGGCGACGATTCCCGTCCCTACCTTGGCCGCCATCATGTAGCCGAATGCGTAGGGGACGAGCTCGCGTAGGTCGCACCAAGCGGCGAAGACTCCTGCGTAGGCCGGCGAGCCGACCGAGCGGTTGAAGTAGGCGCCCTCAATCCCGCACTGCAGGCCGATGATGAAGACGAGGCCCCAGATCACGAGCGCTGAGGAGACGATCAAAATTCCCGACTGGCGTAGTGCCTCGCCGAAAAACTTCATAACTTTGAGGCCGACGACCTCAACGACGATCGTGCTGCAGAACTTCGTGATCTCGCCAAACGAGATCAGTAGATCGCGGGGAACCGCTAGCCAGCTATTTGGATTCATCGCTCGCTCAGCCCCTTAACGAATCACGTTGATTTCGGGGTGGGTAGCGAGCAGCGTCTGCGTGAAGACGTAATTGAAAGCGAAGATCCCAAGGAATGAGATCACGACCGCCTGGTTGACTGCTCGCCCGACGCCGGCGGCACCACCGGACGCAGTCATCCCCTTGTAGCAACAGACGATCGCGATGATCGCGCCGTAACAGGTGCATTTGAGGATCGAACCCCAAAGGTCGGTGACCGATGCGTTGGTGAAGAAGGTTGCCCAGAACGGCCCGAGCGGCGCGTGATAGACGAGCGTCGCGATGATTCCACCGAAGATGCCAAACAGCAGCGCGTAGATGTCGAACAGGCCGGTGACCAGCATCAGCGCCAAGAAGCGCGGCACAACAAGGTTCTTGACCGGGTCTACGCCGAGCACCTGCAGCGCGTCGAGCTCTTCGCGAATCTTGCGCGCGCCGAGATCGGCGGTAATCGCCGTTCCGGCAACCCCGGCCAGCACGATTGCTGTTACGAGCGGCGCGAATTCGCGGATCGAGGCAAGCACAAAGAAGCCGCCGAGACGGTCCAAAGCGCCAAACAGAACGAGGAAGTTAGCGGCCTGGAGCCCTGGCGCTCCGTAGCCAAAGGCGACGGTGGAGATCAAGAGCGGGAACCAGCAGAGCCTCAAGGCGAAGAGGAACTGAAGGATAAATTCGCCGCCATAAGGGAATGGCGGACGGACGGCGGAGACGATCGTTTTGCCGGTCAGGATCATCATGTCGCCGACCTGCTCGAAGAAGTCACGCGCTGGGGCGATTGATCGGTCGGCGACGCTACGAGCCATCTCTCCCCCTCTCCGGTTGACCTGCAGGAAACCGCGCGACTTGCGCAGTTATTGCATGTTACGACAGGCGACGGGGTAGTCGCAAACCGCTTTCGCCGGATTAGCCAACCGGGCGCGTCAAACCTCCCCCTTACGTCTGCCTCGCTGTGCTAGCGTCGCCCCTCGTGAGCAGCTCAGTTTCGCCAAAGATCACGCTCGGCTGCATCGCGGCAGCAGCCCTGCTGGCTGCCTCGATCAGTGGCTGCGGCGGCGGCGAAGCGCAGGACGCCAACGAACCGACCGGAAACTACGAGGTTGCAATCACGAAGGTCTCTTTCCCGCGTAAGCAGGGGCTCGGAGAGACTTCACGGCTCGTTATTACGGTGCAAAACACCGGCCAGAGCGAGGTTCCGGACATCACGATGACGGTCAACGGCCTCAACTACCGCAGCACTGAACCTGGCGTGGCCGACCCGATTCGTCCGGTCTGGGTAATCAACGCTGGGCCGATCAACGGCACAACCGCCTACGTCAACACTTGGGCTTTGGGGCCGCTCGCGGCGGGCGCTGAGCGGAGTTTCATCTGGTCGCTGAGCGCATCGCAGCCTGGCACGCGAACGCTTGAGTACCGCGCTGGCGCTGGGCTGAACGGCAAAGCGCGAGCCGTAACCGCTGACGGCGGGGTTCCAGCAGGAACTCGAATTGTCAACGTCACGCGACGCCCACAAGATTCCAGCGTCGACCCGGCCACCGGGCAAGTCGTGCAGCAGGGTCAGTAGTAAGCCAGTCGGCTACTTGACCTCATCGACTGCTTCAGGATGGGCTTGCAGGACCTCTTCGCCGGACTCGCCGGTGCGCACGCGGTAAGCATCATCGACCGGCATGATGAAAACCTTGCCATCGCCGACCGCGCCGGTACGGCCATGCTTGAGGATCGACTCGACGACAGCCTCAACATCGGCGTCTGAGACGACGCAGTTGATCTGCACCTTTGGCCGCAGGTAGTTGGTCAGCTCGGCTCCACGGTAGGTCTCGACAATCCCCTTCTGACGGCCTGATCCTTTTACCTCGAGGACCGTCATCGATGGGAATCCCAGCTCCAATAGCTCCAGTCGGATCGGCTCGAAAGCCTCGTGACGGATGATTGCTTCGATCTTCTTCATTACGCAAGCTCCTTTTAGCTACTTATGAGGATACGCCCGGAGAACCGAGCTGGGGCGCCGCACCGTAGCCAACGAGCTCCGGTGCTGGGATGAACTGTTCCGGGTAGCCATACATGCCGTGCTCGGAAATGTCGAGTCCGGCAACTTCTTCGGCCTCCGTTACGCGCAGGCCGTAGGTCCGCTTGATCACCCAGAAGGTCGCGTAGCTGGTGATAAAGACGAAGGCGAATACAACCGCCACTCCGATCGCCTGGTCGCCGAGCTGGCCGAACGAGCCGGTGTAGAGCAGCCCACCCTGACCGACGGCGTTGTACTCGGCAAGCACAGGCAACGTGAACAGGCCGCAGGAGAGCGTGCCCCAGATGCCGCAGATGCCGTGAGCGGTCAGCGCCCCGACGGGATCGTCGAGTCGCTTGTCGATCGCGTAGACACCGAGCGGCACGATGCAGCCGGCGATCAAACCGATCACGACGCCGGCCCACGGCGCGACGTAACCGGAGGGCGCGGTGATCGCGACGAGCGCGCCGATCATGCCGTTGCCAGCCATGCCGATGTCGATCGTGCGCGTCTTCAGCCAACTGACAATCAAGGCGCCGATCGTGCCGGCGCCGGCCGCGAGCAAGGTGACTAGCGCCACTTCGGTGAAGCGACCGTCCATCGCCCCGAGCGTCGAACCGGGGTTGAAGCCAAACCAGCCGAGCAGCAGGATGATCACGCCGAGGCCGAAGAGCGGCATGTTGTGGCCTGGGATCGCCCGCGGACGGCCTTGCGCGTCGTATTTGCCTTTACGCGCACCCAGCAGCAGCAGCACCGCAAGGCCAGCGGTAGCGCCGACGAGGTGAACAGCGGTCGATCCGGCGAAGTCCTGCATCCCGAGGTTGGCCTGCAGCCAGCCGCCGCCGAAGACCCAGCCGGAGGCGATCGGGTAGATCAGCCCGGCGAAGATCACAGCGAAGATCACGTAGACGCCGAACTTGATCCGCTCCAACGTCGTTCCCCAGACGATTGCCAGTGAGACGGCGCAGAAGACGAACTGAAAGAGCCACTTCGATTCGATCGTCGCGTCGGAGAAGCCCATCACCGGGAAGGCGGTCGTTGGATCGCCGTAGTCGCGGAGGAAGAAACCTTCGCTGCCGATGATTTTGCCGCTCGCTCCACCGAAGGCCAACGCAAAGCCAATCGCCCAGTACATGATCGCCGCGATCGAGAAGTTGGTCAGAATCTTGGCGACGATCGTGCCGGCGTTCTTGCCGCGCGAAAATCCAATCTCCAGCAGCGCAAAGCCGGCCTGCATGAAGAGCACAAGGCAGGCGGCGACGAATACCCACATTGAGTTGATCCCGACCGTGTCAGGGACGCCGACAGCATCGAATACATCGGCCGAAGCAACGGTCGGCGCGGCCAGCAACATGACGACGCTGGTGATTGCGGTGGTGATCAGTACAGAGCGCTTCATCAGACCTCCGGGTTGGATTGACGGCAAGTCTTGCGCTCAATCTGCGCTGCGCTATTAGCCGCTGGTAGAAAGATCGAGCGGCTCCGCTCTCCAATCTGGAGAATCAGCTCGCGCCTGCCCCGCGCCCACTAGGGCCTACCGCGCGGCACTCGCTTTAGACATCGGGATAACGTGCGCAGCAGAGATCGCTTCTAATCTCGTCAACGTCACTCGCGCGACGAGCGCGAAAACCAACAAATCTGGAGATCAAGATGGCTTCGAAGACCCGTCAGCAGAACGTAACCGCCGCCCAGTGGGCAACAACCGGAGATGGCAGCGGCCAGTCCGACATCACCGAATCGGCGGCGGCAATTTACGGCGAGAACGTCTTCAACCTCGCCGCTCAGAAGGCACGGCTGCCAAAGGTCGTCTTCACGAAGCTGCAGAAGACGCTCGCCGACGGAGCTCCGCTCGACCCTGCCCTAGCCGACGCCGTCGCCGACGCGATGCGCGCCTGGGCGATGGAGCACGGCGCAACGCACTTCACGCACTGGTTCCAGCCGCTGACGAACATGACGGCCGAGAAGCACGACTCGTTCTTCGAGCCGGTCGGCGACGGAACAGCGATCGCCAACTTCTCCGGCAAAGAGCTGATCCAGGGCGAGCCAGACGCTTCGTCGTTCCCGACCGGCGGCATTCGCGCAACCTTCGAGGCCCGCGGCTACACAGCCTGGGACCCAACCTCACCGGCCTTCATTCTCGAGAACCCGAACGGCTCGGTGCTCTGTATTCCGACCGCCTTTGTCTCATGGACCGGCGAGGCGCTCGACCATAAGACTCCACTGCTGCGCTCGATGGATTCGCTTTCAACGGTGGCGCTGCGGGCGCTGAAGCTGTTCGGCGACAAGGCTGCTGGACGAGTCTTCACGACAGTCGGCCCGGAGCAGGAGTACTTCCTGATCGACGAGCAGTACTTCTACGAGCGGCCCGACCTCTACACGACCGGGCGCACACTCTTTGGTGCCAAGCCGCCGAAGGGCCATGAGCTCGACGAGCACTACTTTGGGACGATTCCGGAGCGCGTGCTGGCCTGCATGCTGGAGACCGAGCGCGAGTTGCAGCGGCTCGGCGTGCCGGTCAAGACACGGCATAACGAGGTCGCGCCATCGCAGTACGAGCTGGCGCCGATCTTCGAGAACTCAAACGTTGGCTCCGACCACCAGCAGCTAACGATGCAGGTGCTCGAGAACGTCGCGCGTCGCTATGGCCTTGTCTGCCTGATGCACGAGAAGCCGTTTGCCGGCGTCAACGGCTCAGGCAAGCACAACAACTGGTCGATGGGAACCGATAGCGGCCAAAACCTGCTCGACCCAGGTGACACGCCAGCCGAGAATATTCAGTTCCTCTTCTTCTGCGCGGCAGTCATTGCAGCGGTCGATCGCCACCAAGAGCTACTGCGAGCAAGCGTCGCCAACGTCGGCCAGGATCACCGTCTCGGTGCCAATGAGGCGCCGCCGGCAATCATCTCGATCTTCCTTGGCCGCGAGCTGGAGCGGGCCTTTAACGCCGTTGCTGCTGGCAAAGCCACCGACAGCGCGGCCGGCAACTTCCTCGGGCTGGGAACGCCGGTGCTGCCGCCGCTACCGCTCCACGGCGGCGACCGCAACCGCACCTCACCGTTTGCCTTCACCGGCAATCGCTTTGAGTTCCGCGCACCTGGCTCAAGCATGTCGCTGGGCTTTGTCAACACGGCCCTGAACACGATCGTCGCTGAATCGATCGACATCATGGTCGACGAAGTTGAGGCCGCGAAGAAGAAGGGCAAGAAGCGCCCCGACGCGATTCTCGACACGATCAAGAAGACTTGGAAGGCGCACAAGCGGATCGTCTTTGACGGCGACGGATACGCCGACGCCTGGCAGAAGGAGGCCGCAAAGCGTGGCCTCGCGAACCTGCGCACGACGCCTGACGCGCTCCCGTGGCTGGTTGCCAAGCCAACGATCAAGGTCTTCGAGCAGTACGAGGTGCTCAATGAGCGCGAGCTTGAGGCACGCTTCGAAGTCGCCGCTGAGCAGTACTCAACGAAGCTCAACATCGAAGCCGAGACAGCGGCCTCGATCGCCCGAACGATGATCCTGCCAGCCGCCGTTCGCTATCTCGCGGAGTGCAAGGAGGCTGGGATGGCAGCGCTCGTCAGTGAACTAAAAGCTTCCAGCGACGAGCTGCTCAAACGGATCAAGGTGCTAGAGAGGGCGAACGCCAACCACCCCGCCGCCGAAGGGCTGAAAGCGGCTCAGTACATGCGCGACAAGGTGATTCCAGCTATGGAGACGACGCGTGAGACCGCCGACAAGCTCGAGCGCCTCGTGGCCGATGATCTCTGGCCGCTTCCGAAGTACTCAGAGATGCTCTTCATCAAGTAGCGGTTAGGTTTTAGCGTGGGCTGTTTGCGCGGCTCAGACTAGGACGGAAATAGCTGAAGGAAGATCAAGAGAAGGGCGCCGATTATTCCCAAGATCGCCGCTGCCACTCCGATCGTGGTGGATAGCGGCACCGGCTTAATCGGGATCAGCCAGCCTCGCAGCAGCCTCGAGAGTTGCGGCAGCCAGACCAGCATCACCAGCGACATCGCGATCGCGTTGGTCAGCAGTGTCGACAGCGCGAAAGGCACTGTCATCACCTGAGCCAGAATCTCGTGGGCGATAATCACGGTCGGGTAGAGCGCCATGATCCCCGTGATCAGCTGCTTCCACTTTGTCGGTGCGCCCGGCCCCGCCTCTGTACTCAGACCGAAATTGAGCCAGTCCTGCTGCCCGATTCGGACCGACGAGAATTCTGAATCCTTCGTGTATGACTCAATTTCGACCAGCAGTTCAGCGAGCTCCGAGGAGTTCGCCCAATCGTGCGATGCCTCTTTGCTATCGAACTTGACGATCTGCGTCCAGAAGTCCTGTTTACCTTCGACGGCAGGGAGCTGCTCGTAGGAGACAAATCCTGGGGTGACCGACAGTTGTGCGCCGATCTGCTCGCTCCACTGCCGATATTGCGCCTCATGACCAGACTGAACCCAACGCGTCGAAACGAAAGCCACACCATCTGTCGTCATAGGATCCAGCCTCCGGCTTGAATGGGATACGCGTCGGCAGGCTACCGAAAGGGCTGATGCGGCAACTCGCGTGGCGCTGGCGAGCTTGATTCTGATGACGACCGGAGCCTTGGCTTCGTAGTTACAAGGATTGCTTCTCCGCGCCGATAGGCCGGGCTTTATTGCAGGCCGCGAGACCTTGACACGGTTATGTCAAGGTTTCGCCTTTTGCTGCTAATCTTTGAGTCGATGCGGGACTATCTGGCGGCAATCAACGAGCGCGTCGTCGTCTTTGACGGCGGCATGGGCGCGACGCTTGAGCAGTTCGACCTCACATCCGAGGATTACGGCGGCCTCGCCGGCAAGTGCCACGAGGCGCTGATCCTCAACCGCCCCGACGTAATCGAGGGCGTTCACACTTCGATGGTCGAAGCCGGCGCAGAGGTTGTCGAGACCGACACCTTCCAGGCCAGCCGCCTGAAGCTCGAAGAGTGGGGCCTCGCCGAACACACGCTGGAGATCAACCGCCGCGCCGGTGAGATCGCCCGCGCCGCCGTCGGCGAGGATCGCTTCGTCGCCGGCTCGATCGGACCAACCGGCCAGCTCCCCTCCTCCGACGACCCAACGCTCGGCGCAATCTCCTTCCGCGAACTGGTGACGATCTTCGAAGAGCAGGCGCGCGGGCTGCTCGAAGGCGGTGTTGACCTGCTGCTGATCGAAACAGCGCAGGACATCCTCGAAGTTAAGGCCGCGATCTTCGGCGCGCGCGAGGCGTTCGTCACCGCCGGGCGCAGCGTGCCAATCCAAACATCGGTCTCGCTGCTGCCAAACGGCGGCAAGATGCTGCTCGGCACCGACATCGACGCCGTACTGACGACGCTGGAATCGCTGAAAGTCGACGCGATTGGCCTCAACTGCTCAACCGGTCCTGAGGACATGCGCGACGCGATCCGCTTCCTTGGTGAGTTCTCACCGGTGCCAATCCAGTGCATCCCCAACGCCGGACTGCCGCTGCAAGGCCCCGATGGCGAAACGATCTTCCCTGAAACACCTGAAGCGCTGGCCGAGATTCTCGGCGAGTTTGTTGAGCGCTACGGCGTTGGCATTGTGGGCGGTTGTTGCGGCACAACCCCAGCTCACATCGCTGCGATCGCTGAGCGCTGCGGCGGACGGCCGGTAGCGCCGCGCCCCGCCCCGCGCGCGCCGCGCGTCAGCTCGATGATGACGGCGACTGGGCTGGTGCAGGACCCAACACCGACGATCGTCGGAGAGCGCGTCAACTCGCAAGGCTCACGCAAGGCGAAGGAGATGCTGCTGGCCGACGACTACGACGGGCTTGTCCAGATCGCCGAGGACCAGGTTGAAGGCGGCGCCCACGTACTCGACCTCTGCGTCGCTTTGACTGAGCGTGAGGACGAGGACGAGCAGATGCGCCAGGTCGCAAAGCGCGTTTCGCTGACGCAGCCATCGCCGCTTCAGATCGACTCAACCGAGCCGTCGGTGATCGCCGCCGCGCTTGACCAAATTCCTGGCCGCGCGATCGTCAACTCGATCAACCTTGAGGCCGGTCGCGACAAGCTCGACACCGTCGTGCCGATGGCCGTTCAGCACGGCGCTGCCGTGATCGCGCTGACGATCGATGAGGTCGGGATGGCAAAGACGGCCGAGCGCAAGGTTGAGATCGCGCTGCGGCTAAAGCAGCTTTGCTGCGACGAGCACGGCCTCGACCCTGAGCTGCTGATCTTCGACGCGCTTACCTTCACGCTGACTACCGGCGACGAGGAATGGCGCCCATCGGCGGGCGAAACGATCGAAGGAATTCGCCGGATCAAGGCTGAGATCCCGGGCGTTAAGACCTCGCTCGGCGTTTCGAACGTCTCCTTCGGCGTCTCCCCCAGCGCCCGCGCCGTGCTCAACTCAGTCTTCCTTCACCACTGCGTCGACGCCGGCCTTGACCTAGCGATGGTCAACCCCAACCACATCACTCCTTACGGCGAGATCTCCGACGAAGAGCGCGCGCTGGCCGATGATCT
>JBAXGJ010000023.1:0-10356 GCA_037139475.1 Actinomycetes bacterium | reverse complement strand
GCTTACGTGGCCTCATTCGTTGGAATGGCGCCGGCAGCCAACCCTGAACTGCTCGTCAGCGTCGTCGTCGATGAACCTCAGGGCGACATCTACGGTGGCTCGGTTGCCGCTCCGGCCTTTGGCAAGATCGCCTCGTTCGCGCTGCCGTACCTGCGAATCGCGCCTAAGTAAAGGCCGGAAGGCTCGTTACCCTGCCGCCATGCGGTTGCGTGAGCTATTCGATCGGCTGGGCGATGATCAACCCGACGCCGAGGTGACGGCGATGGCGCTCGATGATCGGCTCGTAGAGCCAGGAACTCTGTTCTGCTGCGTGCCCGGTTTCGAGCGCGACGGTCATGACTTCGCGGCCGCCGCAGTTGAGCGCGGCGCCTCCGCGCTGCTGACTGAGCGAGAGCTGGGGCTCGGTGTGCCAGAGGTCGTTGTCGACGACGTCCGCGCAGCGATCGCGCCGGCCGCCGCGCGGCTGGGTGGCAACCCGACCGCGTCGCTGCAGATGGTTGGCATCACCGGAACCAATGGCAAGACGACGACGGCCTTCCTGACACGCGCCTTGCTGGAGGCCTCTGGCCGGCAGACAGGGCTGCTGGGAACGGTTGAGCAGATCGTTGGCGGTAGCCGTGAGGCGACCGTGCGAACCACGCCGGAGGCGATCGAGCTGCAGCGCTGTTTCGCGCAGATGGTCGCGGCCGGCGATCAGAGCTGCGTGATCGAAGTTTCGTCACATGCGATCGCACTTCACCGTTCCGATGCGATCGAGTGGGACGTCACCGTCTTCACCAATCTGAGCCGCGAGCATCTCGACTTTCACAGCGACATCGACGAGTACTTCGCCGTTAAGTCGAGACTGCTGACCGAGCATTCTGCTCCAAGCGTTGTCAACATCGACGATCACTACGGAAGGCTGCTCGCCGCCGAGCTCTCCGACGTCGTCACGGTTGGGATCACGAGCGACGACGCCGATCTGCGCGCAAGCTCGATCGTCGCCGACGCATCCGGGAGCAACTTCAGCGCAGGCGGCCTCGAGCTGCGAGTTCCACTGCCCGGCGACTTCAATCTGCTGAACGCGCTTTGCGCCGTCGCGGCTGCGCGGCTGCTCGGGGTTGACGACTCAGTGATTGCGCCAGCTCTCGCTGCGGCTGAAGTTGCGCCTGGTCGCTTCCAGCCGGTCGACGCCGGGCAACAGTTTGCCGCGATCGTTGACTACGCCCATACGCCCGATTCGTTGGAGAACGCATTGCGCACGGCACGATCATTGACCGGCGGCCGGTTGATCGTCGTCTTTGGCGCGGGAGGCGACCGAGACGCCGGCAAGCGCCCGCAGATGGGTCGCGTCGCGAGCGAACTTGCCGACCTTGTGATCGTGACCTCTGACAATCCCCGCTCGGAAGATCCGAGCGCGATCATCGAAGCGATACTCGCTGGGGTTGAGCCGACGGGCGCCGCCGAAGTTGAGGTCGTCGCTGACCGCGGCGAGGCGATTGCCGAAGCCGTAGGCGCGGCTGCAGCCGGCGACGTCGTTCTAGTCGCCGGCAAGGGGCACGAGCAGGGCCAGCAGCTCGCCGACGGAGCCGTCTTGGAGTTCGACGACGCCAGCGTCTTGCGCGCCGCGATCGAAGGGCTTACGCAATGAACCAGCTCTGGGACGCGGCCACTCTGGCCGAGCACGCCGGAGGCCGGCTCGTAGCCGGTGACCCAACCGCCGCGGGGCCAAGCTCGGTGGTAATCGATTCACGCTTGGCGCAGCCGGGGGCGCTGTTCGCAGGCCTTATCGGCGCCGAGCAGGACGGCGGCGCTTTTGCTGGCGCGGCGCTGGAGGCGGGAGCCTGGGGAGTGCTCGTCAGTGAGGACCACGCAGCAGCGCTTAGTTCCGCCCACAGCGGCGTTGTGATTGCCGTCGCCGACCCGCTAAGGGCTCTTGCCGACTTAGCCCAAGCTTGGCGCCGCGAGCTTGGCTGCGCAGTGATCGCCGTAACCGGTTCGACAGGCAAGACCTCAACCAAGGACATCATTGCCGGCATGGTTTCGCCGTCGCGACGGACGGTTGCGACGTTCGAGAATCTCAACACCGAAATCGGCCTGCCGTTGACGATCCTCGGAGCGCCGGCAGATACCGAAGTGCTGGTGCTTGAGATGGCGATGCGCGGCGAGGGTCAGATCGCCGAGCTGACTCGAATCGCCGAGCCCGATGTTGGCGTGATTGTCAACGTCGGCCCAGTTCATCTTGAGCTGCTGGGAACGGTTGAGGCTGTGGCGCGCGCAAAGGCTGAGCTGATCGCGGGTCTAGGCCCTGATGCAGTCGCCGTCGTGCCGGCCGGTGACGCTCTGCTTGAACCACACGTCCGCAGCGAGATCCGCACCGTCCGCTTCGGCCCTGGTGGTGAGCTCGACGCACTGCCGGATTCTCTCGAGCTCCCGTTCGCTTCGGCTCACATGCGCAGCAACGCTTTGGCCGCACTGGCCGCCGCGCGCGCTCTCGGCGTCGAACCGAGCGGCTTAATTGAGGTCGAATTATCAAAGCTCCGCGGTCAACGCCTGCTGCTAGAGGACAATGTCGTCGTTATCAACGACTGCTACAACGCAAACCCGATGTCGATGCGCGCCGCGCTGGATGATCTCGCCGATTCAGCTTCCGGACGCAGCGTCGCCGTGCTTGGCGACATGCGCGAGCTGGGCCCCGACGAGCGGCGCTTCCACGCCGAACTCGGGGCGCACGTGCGCGAGGTCGGCGTAGAGGTGCTGGTGACGGTCGGCGAACTAGCTGGCGCCGCCGGGCCGCCATTCGGTGGAGAGAACCTGCACTCGCTCGCTGACGCAGCGCAGGCTGCTGAGCAGATCGCTGCGATCGTCGAGCCCGGCGACACGGTTCTAATTAAGGGCTCGCGGGGCGTTGGTCTCGAGGTCGTCGCCGAGGCGCTCTGCGAGGCGCTGCCGCCTGCCGCAGGGGGTGCCGCCTAATGGGTGAGGTGTTGATCGGTGGCACCTGCGCGCTCCTGATCTGCGTCTTCGCGGCTCCGCGGCTGATCACTTACCTGCGCGGCCGCGAATTCGGCCAGCAGATCCGCGAGGAGGGGCCGGCAGGCCACCACGCGAAGGCCGGTACGCCAACGATGGGTGGCGTACTGATATTCATCTCGATAGCGGTCCCGTTTCTCGTTCTGACCAACTGGGATTGGCGCGCGGTCGCCGTCTTCGGAACGGCTGTGGCCTGCGCGCTGCTCGGCTTCGCCGACGACTACTCGAAGATCGTGCGCCGCCGCTCATTGGGGCTGCGCGGGCGCACGAAGATGATCATTCTGCTGCTGATCTCGCTTGCGCTGTGGTGGGTCGCAACGCACAAAGCAGGACTCTCGACAACGATCCAGTTGCGCTTCGTCGACGTCAGCATCGACCTCGGGCTGTTCTTCCCGGTCGTCGTCTTCTTAGTGATCGCCGGTTCGACGAACGCCGTCAACCTCAGCGATGGGCTCGACGGGCTGGCTGCAGGCTGCGTCGCGATTGTGATGCTGGCTTATGTCGCGATCACGTTCATTACGACCGGTGACCGCGACCTCGCGCTGCTCAGCGCCTGCATCGTCGGCGCCTGCATCGGCTTCCTCTGGTTCAACGCCTTCCCGGCGACGATTTTCATGGGCGATACCGGGTCGCTAGGTCTCGGAGGCGCTATCGGTGCGATGGCGGTGATGACCGACACGATGCTGCTGCTGGTCTTGATCGGCGGCATCTTCGTGATCGAGGCTCTGAGCGTGATTATTCAGGTCTCCGTCTTCCAAAGCTTGCGCAAGCGTGTCTTCCTAATGGCGCCGATTCACCACCATTTCGAGATGCTTGGATGGTCAGAGACGAAGATCATCCTGCGCTTCTGGATCATCGCCGCCGTCTGCTCAGCAATCGGATTTACGCTCTACCAAGCGAACATCACCTAGCGAGCGTCGTATCGTTGGCGCAATGGCCGTAGAGCGTCGACCCCCAATTCCGCCTGGTCCGTGGCTTGTCGTCGGGCTCGAACGTTCGGGCGCGGCCTGCGCGCGCGCACTCTGGCAGCGAGGCGAGCCGGTGATCGGTGTTGACGTCGGCGAGCCGGAGCAGGCCGAGGCACTGCGCCACGAAGGGATTGAGATCTCGACCGGCAGCGATGGCGTCGAGGAGCTGCAGCGCGCCCGCGCCGTTGTCCGCAGCCCAGGCGTACCGAACGAGGCCGCCGTGCTGGAGGCCGCAAGGGATGCGGGCACGCCGATCTACAGCGAGCTTGAGCTCGGCTGGCGAATGTTGGAGTCGCCTTTCGTGGCCGTCACGGGAACCAACGGCAAGACAACAACGGTTGAGCTCTTGGGCGAGATCTGGCGCGCAGCCGGCAAGCCTGTCGCTGTCGCGGGCAACGTCGGCACGGCGGTCAGCTCGCTAGTCGGTCAGATCGGCGCCGAGACGACCGTGATCTGCGAGGCAAGTTCGTTCCAGTTAGAGGACTCGGTTGCGTTTCGCCCTGAAGTGGCGGTGCTGCTGAACATTGAGCCCGACCACCTCGACCGGCACGGTGACTTTGAGTCCTACCGCCGAGCGAAGCTGGAGCTCTTCGCCTTTCAGGATCAAGATGACTTTGCCGTCGGCCCCGAAGCGATGCTGGAATTGACGGGCGGCGGCGCGCAGCGAGTAAGTGTCAGCGCCGACGCCCAGCACAGCGCTGAGCTCGAGCTGCGTGACGGGCTGATCTGCTGGAAAGGGGCGGCACTGCTGGCGGCCAGCGAGGTGCGGCTGCGTGGTGCCCACAACCTTGAGAACGCGCTCTGCGCTGCGGCCGCTGCGCTGAGCTTAGGGATCGACGGCGAGGCAGTGACCGCAGCGCTGAAATCGTTCGCCGGCGTCGAGCACCGGCTCGAGGAGCTCGGCAGCAGCGAGGGTGTTCTGTGGGTCAACGATTCGAAGGCCACCAACGTGGCCTCGGCGGTCGTAGCGCTGGCGGCGTTCCAGCAGCCGCTACTGCTGATCGCTGGGGGAGAGGCGAAAGGCCAACGGTTCGGCGCGCTCGGCGAGGCAGCAGCGGCCAGCGTGAGGAGCGCCTTCTTGATTGGTGAGGACGCTGACCTGATCGCAGAGTCGTTCGACGGGCTCGTTGAGTACAGCCGCTGCGAAAGCCTCGAAGTGGCGATTGCAGCGGCCGCCGCAGCAGCCGCAGAGGGCGAAGTGGTGCTGCTTTCGCCGGCCTGTGCGAGCTTCGATCAGTTCCCCGGTGGCTATCAACAGCGAGGCGACGAATTCCGCCGAATTGTTCAGTCTTTACCGGGGTTTTTGAGTATCTGAAGAAGTTGGGGAGGAATTTCTCGCTGGAGGCCGAAGAAGAGTCACAATGGCCCGTGCGAGCGCAGCTGCGCAAAATCCGCCTGCTGCTCGAGCAAGCTCGCGCGCCCGCTCGATCGAAGAAGACGTCCTCCTAACCGCCGTCTTCTGCCTCGTCGCTTTCGGCGCTGTGATGGTCTACAGCGCCTCTTCGGCGACATCGGTGGTCGCTGGCCGCGGTGACGGAACCGGCCTGCTAATTCGCTATCTGATCTTTGCTGCGCTCGGCTTCGTCGGGCTGCATCTGGCGAGTCGCTTCCCGCTGAAGAAGCTGCTCAAACTGACCGGCCCTCTGCTGGCCATCGCGTTCGTGCTGCTCGTCGTGGTCAAGATTCCTGGGATTGGCGTCTCGGTCAACGGAGCGCGACGCTGGATCGGCTTCGGCGCGGTGCAGTTCCAGCCGAGCGAGCTGGCAAAGCTGGCGCTCGTGCTTTACACCGCCCGCTTCCTCGCAGATCATCCGCGGGGGTTCAAGCGATCTGGTGAACTGCTGCCGCTGGCGCTTATCGTTGGCGGAGCGATGCTGCTTGTCGTCACGCAGCCCGACCTCGGAACGGCGCTCGTCGTCGCGTTCACCTGCGGTGCGATGCTGGTCGCGGCGGGAATCAAGCTGCGCTGGCTTGCTGGCTACGCCGGCGTTGGAGCGACGCTGGTGCTGCTTTATTCGCTTAGCGCTCCGTACCGCCGTGCCCGCCTGACCTCGTTCCTCAACCCGTGGGACCACGCCAGCGACATCGGCTTTCAGGCGGTTCAGGGGCAGATCGCGATCGGCTCCGGCGGCATCTTCGGCCGTGGCCTCGGCCAGTCGGTCCAGAAAATCTTCTACCTGCCGGAAGCCCACACCGATTTCATTCTCGCGATCATCGGCGAGGAGCTCGGCGTGATTGGCCTTTGTGGGCTGCTGCTGCTCTACGCCTTGGTCGCTTGGGCGGGGCTGCGGATTGCGCAGGCCGCCAGCGGGCGCTACGCCAAGCTGCTCGCGGCTGGCCTCACTTCGCTGATCCTCTGCCAGGCGCTGCTCAACCTCTTCGCAGTGCTTGGGATCGCGCCGCTAACTGGCGTGCCGCTTCCATTCCTCTCCTACGGATCAACCAGCCTCGTTACGTTGCTGATTGCCGTTGGACTGCTGCTGAACATCGCCCGAGGCGGCTTCGCGAAGGCGCGGGCGGTCACGACCGAGCCCGATGCGCAACGATCTGAGGACGAGTATGCCGACGACCTACCTGATCGCAGCCGGCGGGACCGCCGGCCACGTAGTGCCAGCACTCGCAGTCGCCGACGCGCTGCGCACTGACGGCGCACGCGTCGTATTCATCGGCGGTGACCGTGCCGAGGCCAAATTAGTGCCGCGCGCCGGATACGAATTTCGCCAGCTCTCAATTGAGGGGCTTGATCGAAGGAACCCGCTCCGCGCGCTCCGCGCGATCGCTAAGTCGATTGCTGCGACCTTCACTGCCTGGCGGATGATCGGCCAGCTTCGACCGGCCGCCGTGCTCGGCGGCGGTGGCTATGTCGCCGGCCCGGTCGGCGCTGCCGCCGTATTGCGACGGGTTCCGTTGGTCTTGACCGAGGCCGATTCTCACTTTGGCTTAACCAACCGGTTGTTGGCGCCGTTCGCTCGGCGGTGCTGCCTCGCCTTCCCTCTCGACGGGAGATCAGGCCCCCGTTACCTCGTTACCGGCCGGCCGATCCCGCCGCCTGCGAGCGACCGCGCGGCGGCGCGCGATCGCTTCGGCCTCGGCGCCGAGGAGCGGGTCGTGGTCGTCGTCGGCGGTTCGCTCGGGGCGAGGTCAATCAACGAGGCGGCACTCGATGCGTTCGCTTCGCAGATCGAACTGCAGGTAATCCACGCCGCCGGCGACCGAGACTTGGCAAGCCTTGAGGCGCGGCCGCGCGGCGCCAACTACCAGCTCTTTGGCTTTATCGACTCGTTCTCTGACGCCCTATTGGCCGCCGACCTTGTGATCTCTCGCTCCGGTGGCTCGGTCTTCGAGATCGCTGCGGCCGGCCGCCCGGCGATCTTGATCCCTTATCCGCACGCTGCCGCCGACCATCAGGCGGGCAACGCACGCTGGATGGAGCAGGCCGGCGCAGCCACTGTTCTCTCCGACGACCAGCTCGGCGGCGAGCGGCTGCGGGGAGAGGTCGAGCGCTTGCTAAATGACAGTCAGCTCCTAGGCCAGATGGCGCAGGCGTCGGCTTCGATCGCGCGGCCTGACGCGACACTCGCCGTTGCGTCCGAGCTGCGCGCCGCTGGGGGAGAGCGATGAGCAGCTCCGCTGACTGGAGTGCACGCCAACTCCACTTCGTTGGCATCGGTGGCGCCGGGATGAGCGGCTGGGCGAGCGTCGCGGCTGAGCTGGGCGCGACTGTCAGCGGCAGCGACGCGACAGAGTCAGAGACGCTCGAACGGCTTCGGCAGAGAGGAATAGCTGCCAGCGCTGGGCACGCCGCAGAGAACCTCCCCAGCGGTGATGCGGTCGAGATTGTTCGTTCGAGCGCGATCCCAGATCACAATCCGGAGCTGATCGCCGCTCGCGAGCGCGGGCTGCGGGTGATGGAGCGCGCCGAGCTGCTGGCGGAGCTAACGGCGCTCAGACGCACAATCGCCGTGGCCGGAGCGCACGGCAAGACGACAACGACCAGCATGGTCGCTCAGCTCCTGATCGAGTGTGGATTCGACCCCGGCTACCTAATCGGCGGCGAACTGCGTAGTACAGGGCTCAACGCAGCCTGGGGCAGCGGCGAGTGGCTAGTGGTAGAGGCCGACGAGTCGGACCGTTCGATGCTGTCGCTGAATGTTGAAGTCGCCGTCGTCACGAATGTTGAGCTTGACCACCACGCCAGCTACGGCTCGCTCGCTGAGCTGCGAGACGTCTTCCGTGCCTTCTTAGCGAAGCCAGCCACTGCCGTGATTGCTGACCTGCCGGAGCTGATCGAACTTCGAGGCGAGCTACCGCTGGTCGCCTTCGAGGTCGAGTCGCTGCAGCTTCTTCCGGGCGGGTCGCGTTTTCAGTGGCGAGGCGAAGAGGTTTCGCTCAGCGTTCCAGGCGCCCACAACGCGGCCAACGCTGTCGCAGCGCTCGAAGCTGCTCTGCTGGCCGGCGTGCCGGCAGCCGATGCGGCCAAAGCGATCGCTTCGTTCGCTGGCGCGGGGCGTCGCTTCGAGCAGATCGGCCGCAGTAGCTCCGGGGCACTGATCATCGACGACTACGCCCACCACCCGACTGAAATCGCGGCGACGATCGCCGCGGCACGCACCCTGGACTGCGACCGCGTTGTAGCCGTCTTTCAACCGCACCTCTTCTCGCGGACCGAGCGGCTCGCGCCCGAGTTCGGCCGTGCTCTTGCGGCCGCCGACCTGATCTGCGTGCTCGACGTCTATCAGGCGCGCGAGCGAGCAGAGGACTTCCCTGGCGTCGATGGACGCTCAATCGCTGCGGCCGCGGCCGACGCGGCGGGGGGCCGCGAGGTGCTCTGGATCCCGGATTTCGCGACTGCCAGAGAGCAACTGCAGGCTCGCCTGCGTGACGGCGACGCCTGCCTGATTCTTGGCGCGGGCGACGTCCGCACACTCGGCGAAGATCTCGCCGTTGAACCAAGCAGCTGACAAAGCAGGAGAGCGAGACCCGCGCGCGAAAAGAGGCTTGATGCCCAGTTGGCCGATCGCGCTGCCGCGCGCACCCCGTTTCCCGGCGATGCCGCGGCTCCGCCGCCCGTCGCTGGCGGTCGTGGTCTCTCTGTTGGTCGCGGCTGCGTTGCTGCTCGGGGGGTGGATCTGGCTGCGCGATTCTTCGCTCGTCGCGGTAGAGAACGTGACCGTCACCGGCGCAAGCGGGCTCGGCGCTCCCGTCGTCCGTTCGACGCTGACCGGCACCGCGCAGCAGATGACGACGCTGAACGTTGATCGCACCGCGCTGACCGAGTCGGTCGCGCGCTTCCCGCTGGTCAAGAGCATCAGCGTCAAAACAAAGTTTCCGCACGGGATGACGATTACGGTCCACGAACGCCGTCCGGTCGCTGCCTTGGTCGGCCCTGGTGGTGCGGTTGCAGTCGCCGGCGACGGCGTGCTCCTGACGGGGATCCCAACCGGCGGAGTTCCGGTCATCACGGTCAGCAGCCTCGTCCGGGGCACGAGAGTCGTTGACCCGACCACCGCCAGCGAGGTAGAGCTGATGGCGTTAGCGCCGCGGCAGCTGCGCGGCGAGATCACGCAGGTCACGGCGGGGCCCGAAGGCTTGGTCGCGCAGATGCGAGCAGGGCCACAGCTCCGCTTCGGCGATGATCAGCGGCTGGCTGCGAAATGGGTCGCAGCCAACCGTGTGCTCAAAGACCCCCAGGCTGCCGGAGCCGGCTACATAGATCTGTCAATTCCCGAACGCCCGGCCTCGGGGATGCTGACAACGACAGATTCCGCTCCAACTGCTGCCCAATGACCAAAGCCGACTCTAAAGTAGAAGGTAAGGGTTATTCGGGGCTAAACCCTCAACCTAAGATAGAGGGATTTACGTTGCAAGGGGCCTTGCTTCTCTAGACTGTCGTTGACAAGGGCGCGAATCGCTGCCACCGTGGCGTTCGTTCGTCGGCAGAAACTGACGCCGAAACAGTTCAACAAAAATCGAGGGTCGGACAAGATCTCATGACTGACTATCAAGCCGGTAGCTATCTCGCAGTGATCAAGGTCGTCGGAGTCGGCGGCGGAGGAACCAATGCCGTCAACCGAATGGTTGACGCTGGACTTCGCGGTGTCGAGTTCATCGCCACCAACACCGACTCTCAAGCTCTTGATGCTTGCGACGCAGACATCAAGCTCAACATCGGTCACGAGCTAACACGCGGCCTCGGTGCTGGCGCCGACCCCCAAGTTGGCTTCGGCGCAGCCGCCGAATCGCGCGACGAGATCAAGGAGGCGCTGAAGGGCGCTGACATGGTCTTCGTCACGGCAGGCGAAGGCGGCGGTACCGGAACTGGCGCTGCACCAGTGATCGCTGAGATCGCCAAGGCTGAGATCGGCGCGCTAACCGT
>JBAXGJ010000022.1:0-10795 GCA_037139475.1 Actinomycetes bacterium | reverse complement strand
GCCGAAGAATCACGGCCGCCGGCGACCGGCGACCAGCAACGCCACTAGCGCGAGGATCCCGCTCAGCTAGCGAGCCGCTGCTCTAGCGCGCTGAGCTCATCGCGCAGCGTGCCCGGCAGTGAATCGCCAACGCTGTCGAGATGGCCGCGAACCTGGTCAATCTCGGCCGAAACTGCGGCCTCGTCAACGGTCAGCAGCGCTTCAAGGTCAGCGGAGTCGATGTCGAGCCCGTCAACGTTGAGCGAGCCGGCTGCCGGCACCAGGCCGATCGGCGTCTCAACCGCTTCGGCGTCACCGTCGCAGCGACGGAAGACCCACTCCAGCACGCGACTGTTCTCGCCAAAGCCCGGCCACATGAAGTGACCATCGTCGCCCTTGCGGAACCAGTTGACGTAGAAGATCTTCGGCAGCTTGTCGGCGTCGGCCTGCTCGCCGAGCTTCAGCCAGTGGGCGAAGTAATCGCCAACGTTGTAACCGCAGAACGGCAGCATCGCCATCGGGTCAAAGCGGAGCTGGCCAACCGTGCCGGCTGCGGCGGCGGTCATTTCGGAGCTCATCGTCGCGCCGAGAAAGACGCCGTGCTTCCAGTCGAACGCCTCGCGCACCAGCGGCACAACGGTCGCGCGGCGGCCGCCGAAGAGGAAGGCGTCGATCGGCACGCCGGCCGGGTCCTGCCACTCCGGCGCAATCGCCGGGTCCTGATCTGCCGGGCAGGCGAAGCGGGCGTTGGGGTGTGAGGAAGGCTTTTCCGACCCCGGCGACCAGTCGTTGCCGTGCCAGTCGATCAGGTGATCGGGGGCTTCGTCTGTCATCCCTTCCCACCAGATGTCGCCGTCGTCGGTCAGCGCGCAGTTCGTGAAAACGGTGTTCTCGGCGACCGAGGCCATCGCGTTGGGGTTCGTCTTCTCGCTCGTTCCCGGGGCTACGCCGAAGAAGCCGGCCTCAGGGTTGATCGCGTAAAGGCGGCCGTCGTCGCCGAACTTCATCCAGGCGATGTCGTCGCCGATCGTCTCGACCGTCCAGCCTTCGAGCGTCGGGATCAGCATCGCAAGGTTGGTCTTGCCGCAGGCCGATGGGAAGGCGCCGCCGATGTACTTCACTTCACCTTCCGGCGAGGTCAGCTTGAGGATCAGCATGTGCTCAGCCATCCAGCCCTCGTCGCGCGCCATCACCGAGGCGATCCGCAGCGCGAAGCACTTCTTACCGAGCAGCGCGTTGCCGCCGTAGCCAGAGCCGTATGACCAAATCTCGCGCGTTTCAGGGAAGTGGACGATGTACTTGTCGTCGTTGCAGGGCCAGACAACGTCCTCTACTCCTTCGTAGAGCGGCATTCCGACCGAGTGCAGGCAGGGCACGAAGTGGCCGTCCGTGCCGATCTGTGCCAGCGCCCCCGCACCCATCCGAGTCATCACGCGCATTGAGGCAACGACGTACGGCGAGTCGGTTAGCTGCACGCCGATGTACGACTTGTCGGAGCCGAGCGGCCCCATGCTGAAAGGCACTACGTACATCGTGCGGCCGGTCATCGCGCCTTCGAAGAGCTGAACCAGCTTCTCGCGCATCACGGCTGGCGCTTCCCAGTTGTTCGTCGGCCCGGCGTCGTGCTCATCTTCGGAGCAGATGTAGGTGCGGTCCTCAACGCGGGCAACGTCGCTTGGGTCGGACCAAGCGAGGTAAGAGTTGGGGCGCTTCGCTTCGCTGAGCTTGCGGAAGGTGCCTTTCTCTACCAGCAGCTGGCAGAGCGTTTCGTACTCCTCGGCCGAGCCGTCGCACCAGACGACGCTCTCGGGCTTGGTCATCGCGGCGATCTCATCGACCCATGCGATAAGCGCTGCGTGTTCTGTAGGGACAGCCGTATCGGTCATTTACTTAAGGCTCCTAAGCGGCGGCTTCGCCGGGCTCGCGGCGGGGCACTAGTACGAGCCGCTTGAACTCAGCTACCAGCACACCCTCTTGATTAAAGACTCGGGTGTGAACTTTAACGACGCCGCGGTCGGGTTTGCTCTTCGATTCCTTCTTCTCGAGCACCTCCGTCTCGCAGTAGAGAGTGTCGCCGTGGAAGACCGGGTTGGGGTGGCTGAGCTCCTCGGTTGCGAGGTTCGCGATCGCTTTGCCGGAGACGTCGCTGACGCTCATTCCCAGTGCCAGCGAGTAGACCAGCGGCCCTACAACAACGTTGCGCTTCTGCTGCGACTCGGCGGCATAAACGTCGTTGAGGTGCAAAGGATGGTGGTTCATCGTGATCAGGCAGAAGAGGTGATCGTCGGACTCGGTCACGGTCTTGGCCGGCCAGTGCTTGTAGACGTCACCTACTTCAAACTCTTCGAGGTAGCGTCCGTAAGGGTGGGCGCCGGAGCTCTCGCGCTCGCGTTGGTCTGTTGTGAAACCCGGTTCTGACATCTGGTTCGTCGATCTCCTGCGTCGCGGTTAACAATTCGTCTTAAGGGAGCCTGCCATACGAGCGAACAATTCGGCGCGACGTCTAATAACGTGGTTGGCATGAGACACCCAAGAGACTTCTTCAAGCCCCTCGCAATCGGCGCTCCGGACCCAGTCATGGAGATCCCGTTCACGCCTTCGCGGATGATCCACTTCTTCGATCCGAGCAACGAGAAGATGGCAGCCAAGCTGCCAGAGATCGCCAAGCAGACCGACATTCTGCTCGGCAACCTCGAGGACGCCGTCTCAGTTGAGAAGAAGGAACCGGCCCGCGCGGGCCTCGTTGAGATCGGCAAGAACATCGACCTTGGCTCGACCCAGCTCTGGACGCGGATCAACTCACTCGAGTCGCCATGGGTGCTCGACGACATCACAACGCTCGTTACCGAGATCGGCGACAAGCTCGACGTGATCATGGTGCCGAAGGTTGAGGGCGCCTGGGACATTCATTACGTAGACCGTCTACTCGCCCAGCTTGAAGCGAAGGCCGGCATCAAGCGGCCAATTTTGATCCACGCGCTGCTAGAGACGGCGCTCGGCGTTGCGAACGTGGAAGAGATCGCCTACGCCAGCCCAAGGATGCAGGGAATGAGCTTCGGCCCCGCCGACCTCGCCGCCTCACGGCGGATGAAGACGACCCGCGTCGGCGGCGGCCACCCCGGCTACCGCGTAATCGAAGATCCACAGACCGACGATCCAGACGAGCAGCGCCCAAGCGCCCAGCAGGACCTTTGGCATTACTCGATCGCCCGCATGGTTGACGCCTGCGCCAGCGCCGGCATCCTCCCCTTCTACGGCCCCTTCGGCGACATCAAGGACGTAGTCGGCTGCGAGGCCCAGTTCCGCTCAGCCTTCCTGATGGGCTGCGTCGGCTCGTGGTCGCTGCACCCAGTGCAAATCGACATTGCGAAGAAGGTCTTCTCGCCCGATCCAGACGAGGTGAAGTTCGCGCTGAAGGTGATCGAAGCGATCCCCGACGGGCGCGGCGTTCACATGATCGACGGCAAGATGCAGGACGACGCCACTTGGAAGCAGTGCAAGGTCATGGTTGACTTGGCGCGGATGGTGTCGGCTGATGATCCGGAGCTGGCAGCTTCATACGGGCTGTAAGCAGCGCCAGCAGCATCGTGAAGGCGGCGACGACGAAAAGGCCGTCGAGCGAGAGCTATGAAAGGCCATCGCAGGCCCCTGCGATCAGCCCTAGCGCGACCGTCACGGCGAGCAGCGCACTGCCTTCTGTTTCGCGGGCTGACACGGCCGCAGCGTAGCCGCTAGAGTCCGGCGCCGCCGATGCGCTTTTATGAATACGAGGCCCGCGAGATCGTTCGCCGCGCCGGAATCCCTGTCACAGAGTTCGGTTTCGCAACCACTCCGGAGGAGGCTAAGGCCGCCGCCGAGAAGATCGACGGGCCGAGCGTCGTCAAGAGCCAAGTCCTCAGCGGCGGCCGGATGAAGGCCGGCGGCGTGCAGTTCGCCGACACGCCAGACGAGGCCGCAGCACACACAGTCGACGTGCTGAAGATCGAAATCGGCGGCCAGATGCCGCGCGGCGTGCTCGTTGACACAAAGGCCGAGGTTGAGCAGGAGTACTACGCCGGTGTTGTTTGGGACGGCACCGCGAAGCAGCCGGTGATCATCTTCAGCCCAGTCGGTGGCATTGACATCGAGCAGGTCGCTGAGGAGCAGCCCGACAAGGTTGGCCGCCGCCACATCTCAAACCTGCGCCCACTGACTGGCTTTGAAGCCAAGGAAGTAATCGCCTCGACGGGAGTCAGCGGCTCGGAGCTGAACAAGCTCGTCCCGATCGTCACGAAGCTGGCCCAGCTGTTCATCGATTACGACATGACTTTGGCTGAGATCAACCCGATCGGCCGCCTCCCCGACGGCTCCTTCATCGCGCTTGACGCGCACATGGAGATGGAGAATGAGGCTCGCGGCCGCCACAAGAAGCTGCTCGCCGAACTCGGCGTTGGCGACGACGAGACGCGCGAAGCGCGCGAACCTACGGCCTTTGAGCTTGCAGGCGAAGCGGTAGACAGCGAGGACCACCGCGGCGTCGCCGGCAACGTAACTGAGTTCGACGGCAACCTTGGCCTCGTGATCGGCGCTGGCGGCGGTTCGCTGACGCTCTTTGATGCCGTCCGCGCCCACGGCGGCAAGCCTGCCAACTACTGCGAAATCGGCGGCAACCCGTCGGTTTCGAAGACCTGCGGCCTGGCCAAGCTGGTGCTACAGAAGCCAGGCGTTGACAAGATCGCCGTGATGATGTCGATCGTCTCCAATACGCGCGTTGACATCGTCGCTCGCGGCGTAATCAAAGCCTGCCTTGAGCTGGGAATGGACCCGGCCGAGAAGATCGCGATCTTCCGCATCCCAGGCGCCTGGGAAGAGCAGGGCTTCTTGATTCTTGACGCTTACGGCGTTGAGTACGCAGACCGCACGGTCTCGATGCACGAGGCCGCCAAGCGCGCCGTTGACAAGATCGGGGCCGGCTCGTGAGCATCCTCGTAGACGCAAACACAACTTTCATCGTTCAGGGAATCACCGGGCGCGAAGCCGTCAACCTGACGCGCGAGTGCCTTGACTATGGCGCCGGCGCGAAGGTTGTTGGCGGCGTAACGCCGGGGCGCCTTGGCCGCGAAGTTCACGGCGTGCCGGTCTTCGACACCGTCGCTCAGGCCGTCGCCCACCACGGCGCGCCAATTGACGGCTCTGTTGTAACCGTCCCCCCGGCCTTCACTAAGGACGCTGTCTTCGAAGCGATCGAAAACGGCATCAAGCTGATCGTGATCGTCACCGAGCGGATCCCCCGCCGCGATGTGGCACAGATGGTTGAGCTGGCGAGCGCCAACGGCGCCCGCATCATTGGCCCCAACTGCCTTGGCATCATCGTCCCTGACGTAATCAAGATGGGCGGCATCGGCGGCCCGGCGAAGGACGCCGCGAAGGCTTACAGCCCCGGCTCGATCGGCGTGATCAGCCGCTCGGGCGGAATGACGACCGAGATGTCCTCAACTTTGACCGCCGCCGGGATGGGCCAGTCAACCGCTGTTTCAATCGGCGGCGACGCGATCATCGGCTCCAGCTACGCCGAGCTAATGCCGCTGTTCGAGGCCGACGAAGCGACCGAGGGAATCGTCATCTACACCGAGCCCGGCGGCCGGATGGAAGCGCAGCTCGCGCAGTGGGTTGCCGAGAATAATTCGCGCCTGCCGATCGTCGCCTTCATGGCCGGCCGCTTCATGGATGAGATGCCGGGAATGAGCTTCGGCCACGCCGGCACGATCGTCGAAGGCAAAGAGGACACCGCGACCGAGAAGATCGCGCGCCTCGCCGAGGCCGGGATCACCGTCGCCGAGGAGATCAGCGAGATTCCGGCGCTGATTCAGGCCAAGATCGACGAGAGGAAGAGCTAATGCGCGCCGAGGGAATCTTCATCGCCGTTGAGGTTGAAGATGGCGCCGCCGCCGACGCAGCGCTGGCCGCCAAGCTGACCGAGGTCTGCCCGGTTGACATCTTCGCAGTTGCCTCCTCAGGCGAGCTTGAGCTCGTCGATAAGAACATCGACGAGTGCGTGCTCTGCCGCCTCTGTCTCGACGCCGCCCCGGAGGGCGCCGTCACGATCATCAAGCGCTACGACAACGACTCGCAGCTTTAGAGCCTCGCCGTATTAGGCAGGACTGACGACGCGCAGCCCTGGCACGCGGCTGAAGTCGGCTGCGTTACCAGTTAGTACGCCGTAGCCGTGGGTCAGCGCTGTGCACGCAATCCAGAGGTCGTGAGCGCCGATCATCTCACCGCGCGTAACTAAATTCGCTGATACCGCGGCGTGAATCCGGGCCACTTGGTCGGTGATCGGTATCGGTTCCAGCGAGGCCAGTAGCCGCTCGACAAAGGCTCCACGCCAGATACCCTCGGGCTCGGCGCTGCGCCACACGCCATGGAGCAGCTCGCTCACCGTGATCACGCTAACTGCCCTCTCTTCGTCTGCTACTGCGGTTAGCCCACTTAGATCACCGCGCTCTGCGGCGATCAGTAGATCGGTGTCGATTAGGACGGCCATTCGCTCGGGACATCCTCATTCATCTGCTTGCGAATCTCGCGAAGCTCTCCAGCGAAGGCGTCGTCCAGCGGTGGTCCCGCGGCAAGTATTTCCTTCAGGCGCGAAACCGTGACCGTCGAGGGTCGACTAGACGAAACGACGGCAACAACTGCCCCTGCCCGCGTGATCTCAATCCGCTCGCCGGCGGCGACGCGGTTCAGCAGCGCCGAGAAGTTGCGCGAAGCTTCGGTGGCGGTCATTTTGGTCACGTGAACGAGCCTATCAGATAAATCCGATATGCCCTCACCGGAGCTGAAAAGCTGCATTGCCGCAGCCTGCCAGCCAAACCGTTAAAGCGCTACCACGACTCAGCTACGAAGCAGCCTCTTCGCTGCTCTTCACAGCCTTCTTCATCATCGTCGCGCCGCTAACGATCCCCCGCCGCCAGGGCGGCACGCCTTCGATCTCGATCTCAAGGCTGAAGCTAAGGAAGGTTCGGATCAGCACGATGATCGCCAGCACGACAACGTTGTCGAGCGTCGGCGCGACGGCGACGGTGCGGATCAGGTCGCCGGCGACGAGGATCTCGAGCCCCAGCAGGATCGCCGAGCCGAAGGTCTGGCGCATCGTGCGGTATGCCAGAGCGCCGCCGCTGCGCCGCCAGGCGCGGATCGAGATCACGAAGGCAAAGATCAGCCCAGCGATGAAGACCAGCGCCGCAATCAGCTCGAAGCCCTTCGCCACGTCGAGCATCAATGTTGTGTAGGTGCTGTTCTCTGCCATCGCGCAAGGTATAGCGAGCGGCGCGGAGGTGACGAAGCGTTTTCCCCAGAAACATTCGCGGGGTGGTAGTTTCTCGCAATGGTCGCCGATCCCGCAGAACAGCCGAGCCCTTGGGCGCTCGACGATGAATCAAGTAAGCCGCTCCCGCGCGGCCGTCACGCGCTCTCGCGTGAAACCGTTCTCGCCTCGCAGCGCGGCCGGATGCTCCACGCTGCACTGGTCGCAACGGCGGAGAAAGGCTTCGGTTACGTCGTCGTAGCTGACGTGATCAGCGAAGCCGGAGTCTCACGCAAAGCCTTTTACGAGCACTTCTCGGACTTTGAGGATTGTTGGTTCCAAGCCTATGAAACTGCTGCCGAAGTTCTCTTCGGCGAGATGGCCGCGGCAGCGATCGAGGCCGACGGCGCCGCTGACCCCCGCGCCGGCCTCGGCGCAGGGATCGCTGCCCTCGCTCGCAACGTCGCCCAAGAGCCGCAGGTAGCTCACGCGATGATCGTTGACATCGCTGGCGGCGGGCCGCGCGGCCTCAATGCCGAACGCGCGACGCTGAACCGCTGGGCCAAACTGCTGCTAACGACGTGGGACCGCAGCGACGCTTCCAAGGCCAGCGACCAGCGCAAGCTGGCGGCGCTCGCGGCGGTCAGCATCGTCACCGGGGTCTGCCGCGATCACCTCGTCGCCGGAACTACCGACTCGATGCCAGCAATCAGCGATCAAATCACGGCGCTGATGGCCAAAGTGCTCTCGACTTAGCGCGCTCCGGCTCGGCGGAATCGTCTAGCAATCGCCGAAAAACGATGGTGTTACGGCGATGTTTATTACTGGCGCACCGAGTTGGCGCAAAGTGTAGGCTGGGTGACTAACTGCTGGAGGAGCAAGCTGATGAACCGTCGAATCACTATTCCTGTCTGCTTAACCTCGCTGCTAGCGCTCTTCGCGCTCAGCGCAGGCAACGCCTTTGCCGCCGCGTCGGTGAAGGTTGAAATCAAGATCAGCGGCGCCGGTGCCAGTGGCGGCTCGCTGCTTGCGATCTCCAGCGCGGGTAAAGCGGTCCGAACCAAGCTCGGCTCGAAGGCGGTTTCGCTCAACGTCCCAAAGGCAACGATTAGTGGCACAACACTACAGCTCGTCAGCAAGTCGGGCACCTTCCTCGGGCCGGTCGTCCTGGCCAGCGCCTCAGGCGGCAAGAAGGCTTACCTGACACTCGGCAAGGGCGCCGGTGCGAAGAGCTCACTGAAGCTTGGAACTGCGACCGTCAAGAAGGGTTACGCAGCGCTGAGCAAGCCACTGGCGACCAAGTTGCTGCTGACTTCATCCTACGCGGCGGCCGTCAAGGGCGCGCCAACCGGCAGCGGCCGCCTCGGCCTACAGAAAAGCAGCAAGAAGGCCTCGGCTGCGCAGGAGGGCGGCGGCGGCGGCGGCGGTGGCGGCGGCGGCAACGGCGGCAACGGCGGCAACGGCGGCAACGGCGGCAACGGCGGCAACCTTCCCTCCGGCACCGACCCTGATCGCGACCGCCTGCCCAGCAACATCGACGTTGACGACAACGGAAACGGGATCCTTGACAATCAAGACTCGACGCAGCGCCCAACCAGCGCCGGCCTGTTCGCAACCTTGGGCCTCCGGCCCAGCGACGCTGGAACGAACGTCAACGCTACCGGCGTGACGCAGGCCCAGATCGACGCCAACGTTTCCGGCGAGAACACCTTCAACTTCATCTTCTACTTTGGCGGCGGCGATCTCCCCGCAGCGACTGGAGCTTACGTCGACTGCGGCGCGCTCCCTTACTGCAACTCGGCCACCGGCACAGCGGTTGTGGGCGGGCTGAGCGAATCGTCACCGAGCGTTCCGCGCGGCGAGCTATGGCGCAACTGGCGACCGAACGGCAACCCACAAGGCAACGGGCTCGAGAAGATCACCAACAACGGCCAGAACGCCTGGGCAGCAGGCTTGCAGCCGCGCGCCACGACAGCCCAAATGGCCCCCGGTGACCTTCTCAATGTGGTCTTCCGTGGCGCTAGTGGCGACGTGGTCACGCCGGTCGCGCTGCCTAGCTACCCGGTCACCGTGCCAGCGATTAAGACCGTCACCTCCGGTGGCGTGGCAACCACGATCCTCAACGGAAACCCAGCAAGTCCAGGCTCAAACGAGAGCTCGGCGGTCGCCGTCAGCGCCGCCGGTGACCTTGCGTTTGATTACTGGCGGCCGCAGCGCCGTGGCATCGCCGGGACCGGCGAAGCTGCGCTGGTCGACATGGGCAAACTTCATTACACGATTACGATCGGCGGCCTTCGCACCGCCGGCGGCAATGAGGTTCGCGTATCGCGCGAGTTCAGCTGCAACGCTGCTGGCCAGCCGCTAAGTCCGGACAGTCCGGGGGGCGACTTTTTCGGCCCCGCCGACCTGACCGACGACGCCGCGCCAAACGCTGCCAACACGCGCACATATTCAACGAATCTGCGCTCTTGCCTAAGCGGCGCAATCAGCGCAGGCTACCTGCCCGTCGGCACCCCACTGACCGGCGCGAAGGTTAACGCTTCCTTCACCGCGTCGGGCGAGAATCGCTCAGGCGGCGCCGACCGCGCAACGATGTCAATCGCCTTGGCGCTCTGAGCGGGGAGCCAGCAAGCGGGCTCTGCCCTCGTCGCGCGCAACTCTGCGCGAGCCGCAGTGTTCTTAAGTCACGCAAGCAATTTGTGTGACTACGCCGCGCCGCGGAGTAGGACGAGAGATTGGAACCCGTGTTTAGGACCAATGCCGCACGCGCGCCGCTTCGCAGCCGCGCTCCACTTCTAACGCTCACCGCAGCTCTGCTGGCAGCGCTGGCCCTCCCCTCCTTCTCGCAGGCCGCCGCAGTGATGCCGCTAAAGACGCAGGGCGCAAAGATTGTTGACGCCTCTGGCGACGAGGTTGTGCTGCAGGGCGTCAACTGGTTCGGCTTCGAAACCTCCAACCACGCTCCTCACGGCCTTTGGAGCCGTGATTACAAAGAGATGCTGGCGCAGATCAAGGCTCAGGGTTTCAACACAATTCGGATGCCGTTCTCAATTCAGTCGCTGAACTCCAGCACAACGAGCGGGATCGACTATTCGAATGGCCACAACGCGGCGCTGGCCGGCAAGACGCCGCAGCAGGCGATGGACATCATCATCGACGAGGCGGGCCGCCAAGGGCTGATGATCATCCTCGACAACCACTCCTCAACAGACGATTCGTTCATGAGCCCGCTTTGGTACGGAGTCGGCGGCTACAGCGAGGCCGACTGGGTCAACAACTGGAAGGCTCTCTCGGCTCGTTACGGCGACGCGCCGAACGTGATCGGTGCCGACCTCAAGAACGAGCCCCACGGCGAGGCAACTTGGGGCACTGGCGCGGCCAACGACTGGCGCCGCGCCGCCGAACTGGCCGGCAACGCAGTGCTCGCGAACGCGCCCAACTGGCTTATCTTCGTCGAAGGGATCGAAGGCCCGGTCGCCGGCGGCCAGCAGCTCGACCGCCACTGGTGGGGCGGCAACCTCGAAGGCGTTCGCA
>JBAXGJ010000021.1:0-11060 GCA_037139475.1 Actinomycetes bacterium | reverse complement strand
GAGGGTTCACAGCTTGGGCTGCAGGGAACGCTCGACGTGCTGCAGGATCTAACCGGTGCTGAGTCGATCCGCCAGCTACCAACGCTGAAGCTGTTCAAGATCCGCATGGACCTCGAGATGAGCGGTGACACCGACACGCTCGCCAAGCGCGGCGTTGCTGAAGAGCCCGTTGACCTTGAGGCGCAGGATTACGACGATTTTGATCGCGCCGTGATCCGCGCAACACAAGGCAACCTGCCGGTCGTTAGCGAGCCATGGGTTGGCGCCGCAGAGGAGCTGGGTATTAGCGTTGACGAGCTGCTCGCCCATCTGGAGGCGATGAAGGAGCGCGGCCTGCTGCGCCGTGTCGCTGGAATCCTCTACCACCGTCGCGCCGGCTTCTCAGCTAACGGGATGGGCGTCTGGAAGGTTCCGGCCGACAAGATCGCCGAGATCGGCCCCCAGATGGCGGCTTACCGGGGCGTCTCTCACTGCTACGAGCGGCCAACTTACGCCGACTGGCCCTACCAGATTTTCACGATGGCCCACGGTCGCTCGAAGGAAGAATGCGACGCGATCCTTGACGCGATCGCAGCTGAGTTTCCGATCGAAGAGCGAGCAACGCTCTACTCGAGCACCGAGTTCAAGAAGATTCGCCTGCTCTACTTCACCGATGATTTCCGCGATTGGGAGCGGGAGTACGGTGGCGTCTAGTGAGCGTCTCTCTGCGCGACACGCGCTCCGCTGAGCTTTACGCGCGGGCGCTTCAGTACCTCCCCGGCGGTGTCAACTCGCCCGTCCGCGCGATGCGTTCGATCGGCCGCGACCCAATCTTCATTGAGCGCGGCGAGGGCGCCGAGCTGACCGACGTAGATGGCAACACCTACATCGACTACGTCTGCTCTTGGGGTCCGCTGATTCTTGGCCACGCCGACCCCGAGGTGATCGCAGCGATCACCGAGGCTGCCGCGGCGGGCACCACTTACGGCGCGCCAACCGCCGGCGAGGTTGAGATTGCCGAAGAGGTGTCGCGACGATTCCCCAGCATCGAGATGCTGCGGATGACCAGCTCCGGCACCGAAGCTGCGATGAGCGCAATCCGCCTCGCTCGCGCCGCGACCGGTCGCGAGAAGCTGCTCAAGTTCGCTGGCGCCTACCACGGCCACCTCGACGGCCTGCTGGCTGAGGCCGGCAGCGGCCTAGCGACGGCTGCGATTCCGAGCAGCCCGGGGGTCCCGAGCGCAGCAACGGCGGCGACCGTGATCGTTCCTTGGAATGACCCGCAGGCGCTGATCGAGGCAACCGAGCAGCACGAGTTTGCCGCGATCCTCGCTGAGCCCTACCCAGCCAACATGGGACTCGTGCCCCCGGCCGACGGGTTCCTCGAGCTGCTGCGCGAGCGCGCAACGGCGACCGGCGCTTTGCTCGTCTTTGACGAAGTAATCAGCGGCTTTCGCGTCGCCTCCGGTGGAGCGCAGGAGCTGACCGGAGTTATTCCCGACCTCACCGCCCTCGGCAAGATCTTCGGTGGCGGGCTCCCCGCCGCCGCCTACGGTGGTTCGCGCCAGCTGATGGAGATGATCGCCCCAGCCGGCGACGTCTACCAAGCGGGAACTCTGAGCGGAAATCCACTCGCCGTCGCTGCCGGACTGACGACGCTGCGGCGGCTCGATGATGCCTCCTACATTCGTCTTCAAGCGACGACCGATGCGCTTGCATCCGGCATCAGGGGGGCCGCTAGAGAAGCTGGCGTGCCTGTCGATGTCGTCCACACGACCGGGCTTTTCACAGTCTTCTTCAGCGAGCACCCTGTCGTTGATTACGCCTCAGCGCAGCGCTGCGATCTTGAGCTCTACGGCAGCTGGTGTCGCGCACTCTTGGCGCGCGGCGTCTATCCGCCGCCATCTCAGTTTGAAACCTGGTTCCCGTCGCTGGCGCACACGCCTGCGCAGGTTGAGCAGACGATCGAGATCGCTGCAGCCGCCTTCGCGGAGATTGCGTGAGCAGCGAGCAGACGCGGATAGCGCTGGCGGCTGTAGCTGCCCAGCTGGCCGCCGATGGCGGACTGCTCGCCGAAGCTCTTCTCGCCGAGGACCAAGTTGAAGTTGCTGACGCCGACCCGCAGCTGGGAGCGCTAGCTGCTGCTGGCCCCCTATCGGCCGGCCGCGAGCAGCAGATCGCGGCCGTCGTCGAGGCTGTCTACGAAGGATTCCTGCTGCACGGCGGTAGCTCACGGATCCTCGATTCCAGTGACTCCGACCTCAACATTCTTGCCGGCGATCGCCTTTACGCCTTTGGTCTAGCCCAGCTAGCCGAACTTGGCGACCTTGATTCGGTTCGTGAGCTAGCTGACGTGATCGCGATCTGTGCTCAAGCCCGGGCACTCGAGGATTGGGCCTTGGCAAGCGCCGCTTGGCAGCTCGGTGCTAGCGCAATCGGGTGGGGCTCGTCGCCACAAGCCCAGCAGGCGAAGCGCGCCGTTACCGACGACGCTTCGGCCGCCACGCAGGCGCTCCAAGCTGCTGCGTGCCAGCTCCGCGGTGACTTGGCGCAATAGGACTGCCCGGAGAGCCATTCAGGCGGCCGTCGCCGTACTATTGATCGTCAGTAATGTTCAGGCTCACCGGCCGACCTCAAGCACTATCCGACAAACCATGGCAGACCGAAAAGAACCCAAAAGCAAGTACACGCTAGATCGTAAAACCCCCGGAGCATTCGAGGGGGAGACGGTCACGCGCCGCCGCGCGATGGTTGTCGCCGGCCAGGCCGCCGGCGGCGTCGCTGCAGCTGCCTTCGTTCTGCCAGCGCTCGGCTTTGCGATGGGCCCAATCTTTGAGAAGGAAGATCAGCCATGGCAGGTTGTTGGCAAGGTCGATGAGTTCAATGATGAGAGCTACGTGCCGCGCACGATCACGCTCGTGGAAGGAATCGGCGACGCCGGCAAATCGACTGTCTACATGCGTAAGTACAACCCGCAGCTCGATACAGAGCCGCGCGACGAGTACAACAATTACATCGCGATTTCGACGCTCTGCATGCACCTCGGCTGCCCTGTCCGCTTCACGGCGGCGGCTCAGCGCTTTATCTGCCCATGCCATGGCGGCGTTTACGACATCGTCGGCAAGGTAGCCGGCGGCCCACCGGTCCGACCGCTCGATCGCTTCTACACGCGGCTCGAGAAGGACGCCGTGCTGATTGGCCCGCGCTTCTCTGTCAACAGCGAACTGCGTCGCTTCTCGCCCCGTGACCCAGGCGAGCCGCTCGACGGCGTTGGCCAGTACCTCTACCCATCTCGTCCATCGATGCGCAAGATCCCGGGGACCTAAGCGATGGCCAAGCTGAAACTTCCGCCCGCTCCGAGCAACCCACTTTCGTCACCGAAGCGACCCGGCAAGGAGTACGGACCGTCGGGTCCACTCGGCCACGCCGAAGAGGCGGGTATCTCCGCAGTAGGTTGGATCGACGAGCGCACCTCGCTCTCCGGCGGCCTTCGCTGGGCGATGTTCCGCAAGGTTCCTAAGGGCACCAACTGGTTCTACACGCTTGGCTCTTCGACGATGTTCGCCTTTCTTTCGCAGGCCGTAACCGGCGTGTTCCTCGCGATGTACTACGACCCGTCGGCGACGCGCGCCTACGAGTCAATTCAGTACATCAACAACGACGTCTTCCTAGGAGAATTCGTCCACGGTATGCACCGCTGGGGCTCATCGGTGATGGTGATCTTGATCTTCCTGCACATGGGCCGCACCTTCTTCTTTGGCGCTTACAAGTACCCGCGCGAACTGAACTGGGTTATCGGCGTGGCGCTGCTCGTGATGACGATGACGATGTCCTTCAGCGGCTATCTCTTGCCGTTCGATCAGCGCTCCTACTGGGCCACGATCGTTGGCGTCAACATCAACGGCACCGGCCCCTTGGTCGGCCCCTACCTCTCCGAGTTCCTCCGCGCCGGCCCCTACTTCGGCGCCACGACTCTCTCGCGCTTCTACGCGATCCACATGCTGATGGTGCCGGGCGCGATCGCTGCACTAATGGGCTTCCATCTCTACCTCGTCGCCAAGCTCGGCACGACGGCGCCTCCGTGGATCAAGGCCAAGGGGCCTGAGGAGCTGCGCGAAGAGAAGGTCACGGTCGACGCATGAACAAGCAGCAAAAAGAGCAGTACCTGCGCGACTACGGCACGCTGAAGAGCCAAGGAAAGCCGTTCTTCCCATACGCCGTCGCCAAGGACAGCGCGATGGCAGTCGTCGTGATGGCCGTGATCATCGCGATGGCGATCGTGCTTGGCGCCGAACTTGGCCCCAAGGCTGATCCGACCTCAACCACCTACACGCCTCGCCCTGAGTGGTACTTCTTCTTCCTCTTTGAGCTGCTGCGCGTGATCAAGCCGCCGGCGTTGGTGCCGTTGGCAACGATCGGCGTGCCGACGATCTGTTTGATTCTGCTCTTCCTGCTGCCGTTTTACGACCGCGGCCCGGAGCGTCGCCCGGAGCGTCGCCCAATCGCGACAACCGCCGGCATCTTCGTCGTCTGCGCGATCGGCTACCTCACTTACCTCGGCGCCGCAGCCGGCCCACCGACGCAGATCGACATTCCGGCCCCGGCCAATGTCGTCTCGCAGGGTCCGGAAGCTGTCGCTAACTATGAAGCCGGAGCGCAGGTCGTCGCGCAGTCAGGCTGCGCCGCATGCCACAAGTTTGGTGAGAACGGCAACTCAGGTCCGGGCCCGTCGCTGACGAATATTGGCGCACGATTGCCGGCTCAGGCGATCCAGCGAACCTTGCTTAACCCTTCCGCGCCGATGCCCTCATTCTCAGCGCTTCAGAAGCAATCGCCGAAACAGTTTGCGCAGATGGTCGGCTTCCTCGCGGCGCTGAAGTAGCGAGCTTACGATGGCTGACGGCAGTGCCAGCGGCACACTTGAGGAGCCGCAGGTCGAAGCGATGTTCGACCGCATCGCCGGTGTCTATGACTTGATGAACTCGCTGATGACGGCTGGGCTGCACCATCGCTGGCGCCGTCGCGCAGTTGACTTGGCGCGCGTCAAACCAGGCGACAATGTTCTCGATGTGGCCAGTGGGACGGGTGACCTTGCGATCGAACTAGCGGCCCGGGTTGGCGGTGGCGGAAGCGTGATCGGCTCCGACTTCTCGGAGCAGATGCTCGACCGCGCGCGCGTCAAGGCGCCGCAGCTTGAGTGGGTGCAGGCGAACGCGCTCGCTCTGCCCTACGAGGACAACCGCTTCGACGCCGTCACGGTTGGCTTCGGCGCGCGAAACTTCTCCGATCTCGACGCTGGGCTCGAGGAGATGGTGCGCGTTACGCGCCCCGGCGGCCGCGTCGTCGTGCTCGAGATTACGACGCCAACACGGCCGCCTCTCTCAACCTTCTTCCGGCTCTGGTTCGACCGGCTCGTGCCCCTGATCGGCCGTTTCGCGGGAGATCCCGACGCTTACAGTTACCTGCCCAGTTCGGTGCGCCGCTTTCCTGACGCACGTACGCTCGCGCAGCGGCTTTCGGCCGCAGGGCTAAACGAGGTTGCCTACCTGCTGACGGCGGGCGGGATTATTGCGATCCATTCGGGGACTAAGCCGGTCGCCTGATGGAGGATGCCACGCCGCAGACTGGCGAGCTTGTTATTGCCGGCGGCGAGCACATCCCGCCGCTACTGAAGGCGATTGAGCAGCGGCTGCGAGCCGAGGCTGTCGGCTACGGCGCCCCGCTTCAGCAGTACGGAGAAGCGACGATCGCGGCCGGCGGGAAGCGGCTCAGACCGCTGCTGCTACTGCTCTGCGCCGGGCCGCCATCGAGCGAAGCGCAGCGTGAAGCGCTAGTCCGCGCTGGCGCGGCGATTGAGCTGATTCACAGTGCCACGCTCGTTCACGATGATGTGCTCGACCAAGCCGATCTGCGCCGCGGCAAACCGACGGTCGTCGCCCTAGCTGGCCGCGAAGCTGCAATCTCGACCGGCGACCTGCTCTTTGCGCGGGCCTTTCTGACGATCACTGAGAGTGGCGACCCGCGCTCGGTCGAGCTGCTTAGCGCCGCCTGTTCGGCGCTCGCTCGTGGTGAGCTGCTCCAGCGAGCCGACGGATGGGACAGCACGATCAGCCGCGAGCGCTACCTCGAGCGCTGCGAGCTCAAGACTGCCCGTCTCTTCGAGGCGGCCTGCGAGATCGGCACGACGGTTGCCGGCGAGCCGCAGCTCCAGCTGGCCAGTTTCGGCCGCAAGATTGGCATCGCCTTTCAAGTTCTTGACGACGTGCTCGACGTCAGCGGGCCGGCCGAACGGACAGGCAAGGATCGCGGCACCGATCTGCTCGATGGCACCGTCACTTTGCCGCTGATCATCGCTCGCGAGAACGATCCTGGTGTTGCCGGAATCGATCTTCGCTCGCTTACTTCGGCGAGCGAGGCCGAAGCACTCTGCGACCAGATCGCTGCCACCGGCGCGCTCGAGCAGTCGCGCGCCTTTGCGCTCTCGCTAGTTGACGAAGCGAAGCAGGGCTTGCCGCCCGAACTCGACGAGCGCCGCCGGCTCTCGCTGGAGCTCGTCGCCGACAGCGTCGTAGCTCGTTACAGCTGACGAGGAACCGGGGCTAGAAGTCTTCAGGCAGCAGGTGGTTGTTGGCTAGCGCAGAGCGGAGCCGCTCAATGTCACGTTCACCGTTTTCGGCGGTGAGTTTGGTGAGCGTCAGCTCGAGCGCATCGGCGCCGCGCTGGTGGGCGCGGTCGCAAAGCTCGGCGACGTCGTCCTCGACAACCGTCGTGCAGCGCGCCTCGCAGTTCGGGCAGCGCAGCTCGATCTTCCAGTGGCGTGGGCCGTAGCCATCCCATTCGACCGGCTGCACCGTGTCGCAGCCGCATTCTCCGCAGTTGAGGAGCTGATCAACGCTCTCTTGGAGGTCGGCTTCAATCTCAACGATCTCCAAGCCCTGATCGGCCAGCGAGACGGCTTCGCCATCGAGGTAGCTGATCTCAACCTTCCGCCCGGAGGGGAGGGTGATCGATCGAATCTCAGTTTTTGGACTTTCGGAATCTCGCATTGGCTGTCCGTCTGTTCGTTTGTTTGTGGGTCGTTCTGAGAGCTAAAACACAGCACGCGCCAAAAAGGTGCGCAAAGCTGCACCAGATTCACAGCGCACGGGTACGATGTAACGATGCCCGCTATTGGCCCCTTGGAAATCGGTGTAATCCTGCTGATCGTGCTGCTCGTCGTCGGCCCGAAGAAGCTGCCCGGGCTGGGCCGCAACCTCGGTACGGGGATGCGCGAATTCAAGGATTCGATCACCGGCCGTAGCGGCGATGACTCCGACGAAGAGCCCGCAAAGATTGATGCCGCAGCGGCCGAGACAAAGGCTGCCGACGAGCCGAGCGCCGCGCCCGAGAAGCAGCCGCGCGGCGACGCTTAAGGCCCGCGATGCCGGCCGTCCGGCCGATTGGCCACGAAGAGAGGATCAGCATCGTCGATCACCTCGACGAGCTGCGCTCACGGCTGATCGTCTGCATCGCGATTCTCGCCGGCTGCTTTGCCGTCTGTTACTGGCAGAACCACGCGATCCTGCACATCGTCAATCAGCCGCTGGCCGATGCTCAGCACGCAGGTGGGCAGGATTCGCTGCAGCAGAGCCAGCGCTTCGAGACTGCGCTGGGCGTTGTTCTCAAACAGTTGACGCCGGCGCTTGCCGGCACGCGCAAGTCGCTTGACTCGCTGGCCGCTGAGCCAGGCGTAAGCGCGGCAGCGAAGCTGGAGGCGGCGCGCGCCAGTGAGCAGCTCGCGAAAGCGACCGCTGCGACGGCGCTGGCAACGAAGGTGATCCCGACCGACCGCGGGCGCAGACCGTTGACGCTTGGCGTTGCCGAGCCGTTCGTAGCGACCTTCACGGTCGCCGCTTATGCCGCGCTGCTCTTGGCCCTGCCATTCATTCTCTGGCAGATCTACGCCTTCATCCTGCCGGCCTTCGATCCGAAGGAACGGAAGCTTGTGATTCCGATGATGGCGCTGATTCCGGTGCTCTTCGCGGCCGGAGTCCTGTTCGGCTATTACGGCGCACTGCCGCGGGCCGTGAACTTCCTCCAGAACTACAACAGCGGCGAGTTTGACATTCAGATACAGGCTCGCGATTACTACCGCTTCGTCGTTCTCTTCTTAGCCTTAATGGGGCTCGTCTTCCAGATTCCGGTTGGCGTACTGGTCTTAACTCGAACCGGCGTCGTTGACGCGCGAACGCTCTGGAAGCGACAGGGCTACGTGATTCTCGGTATTTCGATCGTCGCCGCCGTCGCGACGCCAACCCCTGACCCGGTGACGATGCTGGTGACGATGCTGCCGCTGATCGTGCTCTACGAGCTAAGTATCGGCCTCGCTTACATCTTCCGGCCGCGCGGCGGCACGATTACCAGCCGCTGGGAAGACTGGTGGGATGAGGACGACGAGCAGGAAGTATTGGCAGCCGATCTCGCCGGCGAAGAGAGTGCTGACGCCGAGCACGACGAGACCCCCGTATCCTGAACTGATGCTCTTTGACCTACGAGGAAAAGGCCGTCGCCGGACGGTCAAGATTGTCTACGGCGGCCTAGCACTGCTGCTCGGCCTCGGCCTCGTCGCCTTCGGCATCGGCGGAGCGACCTCGGGAGGCCTCGTTGACGCGATCGGTGGATCTGACGGCTCGAATAGCAGCATCTACAGCGATCAGGCGAAGGCGCTGGCGAAGAAGGTTGCGACCGACCCGAAGGACGAGACCGCTTGGGCCGCGCTGACGAAGGCCCAAGTTCAGCAGGCCTCAATCATCGGCTACGACCAGAACACGCAGAGCTATAACGCCGCCGGCAAGGCTGAGCTGGAGAAGGGCGCAGCCAGCTGGCAGAGCTACCTCGCGCTGGAGCCAAAGAAACCCGATGACCGCGTCGCCTCGCTGATGGTCAACGCTTACGGCCCAGGCGGGCTAAACGAGCCGGCGAAGTCTGCGGCGGCGCTGAAAGTTGTAATCGAGGGCCGTGGCCCGAGCGCCGCGCTCTACTCGCAGCTCGCCGTCCTTGCCTACCTTGCTGGCGACAAACGCGAGAGCAAGATCGCAGAGCAGCGCGCGCTCGAGCTAACGCCTGCCGATAAACGCAAACTGGTTGCCGCTCAGCTGGCAACGCAGCGAACACAGATCGATAGCGCAAAGGCTCAGGCCGCCCAGCAGCAGTCGCAGGGCGCGCCGGGCCTCGGCGGCTGAGCGCCAGCGGCTAAACTTCGCCGCCGATACGCCCCTGTAGCTCAACTGGCAGAGCAGCGGACTCTTAATCCGAAGGTTCCAGGTTCGATTCCTGGCGGGGGCATAGGTCTTGAGGCGAGCGGTATGGCAGAATCAGCGCGATGCTTGCCTCCCTTAACGGTCAGATAATGGAAACTGAAGCAGCGTTGGTGCCCGCTAATGATCTTGGTCTCTTGCGTGGCGACGGCGTTTTCGAAGTAATTCGCGTCTACAACGGCGTTCCGTTTGCGCTCGAGCAGCACTTTGAACGGATGGAGCGCTCGGCGACGAAGCTGATGATTACGTTCGATCGCGCGGCGATCGAGGCCGAGACCGCCGCCTTGCTCGAAGCCGCCCCCGGCCATGACGGCTGCCTGCGACTCGTTTCGACCGGATCGGGCACGCGGCTGGGCTTCATCGAAGCGCTACCACCGATTCCGCCATCGATCACGCTGACGACGCTTCCCTACGCTTCAACGATCCTGCTCGACGGTGTCAAGTCGCTCTCGTACGCGGCCAACATGTTGGCGACGCGGATCGCTGTCGACCGCGGCGCCAGCGAGGCTTTGCTGGTGACTGAGGACGGAACGGTGCTAGAAGGCCCGAGGCAGAGCTTCGTTGCCTCGCTCGACGGCGAGCGGCTAATCACGCCGCCGCTGAGCGACCGCGTGCTCGATTCGATCACTCGCGCCGTGCTGCTGAAGACCGGTCTCGTCGAGGAGGAGTCGATCTCGGTTGACCAGATTCCGCAGATCAAGGAGGCCTTCCTTGCCTCGACGTTGCGCGAAGTGCATCCCGTCTCCGCGATCGATGATCACCAGATCGAAGCGCCGGGCCCGCTCTCGGCTGCCGCTGAGAAGGTTCTGAGGGCGACGATCGCCGAGGCGGTCGGTCAACCGGCGTGAAGCTCGTAACGGTAATCGGCAACCGTCCGCAGTTCATCAAGGCCGCCGCAGTCTCCGGCCCGCTGCGCGCCGAGCACGAAGAGCTGCTGGTTCACACCGGTCAGCACTACGACGACGATCTCTCGACGATCTTCATTGAGGAGTTGGGGACTCCCCGGCCGGAGGTTCAGCTAGCGATTTCGGGTGGCAGCAACAGTGAGCAGACGGCGCGGATGATCGCTGCCCTGGCGCCGCTGCTGGCCGAACAGCAGCCGGATGCGGTGCTCGTCTATGGCGACACCAACTCAACGCTGGCCGGCGCGCTGACGGCCGCCCAGGCGAACATGCCCGTCGTTCACGTCGAGGCCGGGATGCGCTCGTTTGATCGCACGATGCCGGAGGAGCTGAACCGAATTCTCACCGACCACTGTTCGGAGCTGCTGCTCTGCCCCTCGCAGGTAGCGATGGCAAATCTTCAGAACGAAGGGCTTGGAACGCGGGCGCTGCTGGTTGGCGACGTGATGGTCGACGTCGCGGCGCTGATGCGACCGCGGGCGGAGGCCAACCTCGCGGCGCTTGAGGCGGCCGGGGTTGAGGCCGGCGGCTATCTGCTGGCAACGGCACACCGCGCCGCCAATGTTGACGACCCCGCGCGGCTCGCGCTGCTGACCGAACTTCTGCTCGCCGTTCCCGGCCCGGTCATGCTGCCACTTCATCCGCGCACGCGCGCGCGGCTTGAGGCGGCGGGACTATTGGCGACGTTGGAAGATGGCGGCGTGCGCCTGCTGGCGCCGCTCGGCTACCTCGACTTCACGGCGCTGCTGCTGAATGCGCGCGCCGTCTTGACCGATTCCGGCGGCGCGCAGAAGGAGGCCTACTTGGCCGGAGTGCAGTGCGTCACGATGCGCGACACGACGGAGTGGACCGAGACCGTTCACTCGGGCTGGAACTCGCTCGT
>JBAXGJ010000020.1:0-11078 GCA_037139475.1 Actinomycetes bacterium | reverse complement strand
CGCGTCAGCTCGCTGGCGCCTCGGTCGAGCACATCACTAACAGGCGCGCCCGCAATTTCGGCCTCGTAGAGCACGAATGCTGCGTCGCGGCGCTGCTCACTGCGACGCGACACGGTCCGAGCAGCGCGCCTAAGCGCGCGACATGTAGTCGCCGGTATCGGTCTGCACTTTGATCTTGTCGCCGATGTTGACGAACAGTGGAACTTGGATTATCGCGCCGGTCTCGAGCGTCGCCGGCTTGTTGCCGCCGCCCGATGCGGTGTCGCCGCGCAGCCCCGGCTCCGTCTCGGTTACTTCGAGCTCGACCGAGGCGGGAAGCTGGAGCGTGCTTGGCTCGGAGTCGATAAAGAGCATGTCCACGTCGTCATTCGGCTTCGTCCACCGCAGCTCGTCCTCAACCAGAGCCACTGGCACTGCGATCTGCTCGAACGATTCGCTATCCATAAAGTGCGCGTCCGTTCCGTCGGAATAGAGGAAGCTCATCCGCCGCGCCTCAGAGCGAACCGAACGGAACTTCTCTCCGGCGCGGAAAGTTTTGTCGATCACGTTGCCATCCGAGGTGCGGCGCAGCTTCGTGCGCACGAAGGCGGGGCCCTTTCCAGGCTTGACGTGCTGAAAGTCAACGACCTTGAAGACCGTGCCGTCAACCTCGATGTGATTGCCGTTCTTAAGCTGGTTAGTGGAGATCATCTGAACGGCGAGGTTAGCGCGGGGCGCAGGCACGTGGTACACAGGCTCGCGCCGTGTGCTGTCGTAATCTGCGCCGGTGGCATTGCTTACAGTTTTTCTACTGGCCTGCGTTACTGCGCTGGCGACCGGCCTCGGAGCGCTCCCCGTCGCCTGGCTTGGCCCTGCACGCACCGAGCGCTGGCGCCCGCTGCTGTGGGGAATCGCGGCGGGAGTAATGACGGCAGCATCGGTCGGGCTGATTATCGAGCCAATCGATAAGGGCCAATGGGTTCCGCTGATCTTTGGCGGCGTGATCGGCGTGGCTTTTCTGCTGATCGGGCAGCGGGCTATGGCCGGCCGTGAGATGCATGTAGGGAAGTTGAGCGGCGTCCACGTGCGCCGCTCGGCGTTGGTCTTCGTCGTGCTTTTCGTCCACAGCCTGCCGGAAGGGTTCGCGCTCGGCTCGTCCTGGTCGGCTGACAGCACGCTCGGCGTCTTCGTCTTCATTGCGATCGCGTTGCAGAATGTGCCTGAAGGAACCGCGACCGCTATTCCAATGGCTCAAGCAGGCTTTAGCGGCTCGCAGCAGTTCTGGGCCGCCGTCGGAACGAGTGTTCCGCAGCCGATCGGCGCCGTAATTGCCTTCCTGCTGGTAGAACAGATCACGGCGCTGCTGCCCTGGTCGCTTGGCTTCGCGGCCGGGGCGATGTTGGCTCTGGTCATCCTCGAGCTGCTGCCAGATGCGGTCGGTCCGCGCGAGAACCGCCCGCTGGCAACAGTCGGAATAGTCGGTTCAATACTGGCTATGGCCGCGCTGGCTGTACTGCTAGGCGCCTAGTACGGCGCGCCGACTGCGTTTGCCCAGTCCTTATCCACGTGCAGCTCACCGTTGCTGTCGGTGGCAAGGAGTACGACCGTTGCCGGGTTGCGGTTACCGTTCGCCGGATCGATTGTGACCGAACCGGTGACGCCCTTCCAATCCTTTGTCTCATTGAGGCACTTCGTCAGCGCCGTTGAGCCATCGGCCTGGGCCGTTGTTGAGCCATCAGCGTTCGGCGTGTTATCGAAACCGCCGGCGCTCTTGACGCAATCCGCAAGCAAGTTGACCGAGTCGTATACGTATGAGCTCCAAGTTCCGGGGCCCTCGCCGTATGCCTTCTGGTAAGCGGCATCGAACGAGCCGCCGTTCGGGAAATCACCTGGTGACGGAACGCCGACGACCGGGCAGGCCTGCGCCGCGGCCGTGCCAGCGGTGGTGACGAAGCCCGGATCATCGGAGGCGTAGTCGGCTACGCACTTGACCTTCGATGAGCTGGCGTTCATCTCCTTCGCGATCAATCCGCCCTCAGGGAAGTAGACGACCGAGTAGATCACGTCGGGGTTGGTTGCCTCAAGCTTGTTGACCGTGCTGGTGTAGTTCGATGCGCCCGGCTTCACTGCCTCATAAGCCGTGATCTTGACGCCCGCCTTCTCCAGCAGCGACTTCATCTGAGCGCCAACCGTCGCCGTGTACCCCGGCGTTGGGTCGTAGGCAATTGCTGCCGACTTGACGTCAAGCCAATCGGTTAGCGCCGTCGTCGCAACCGGGGCAATCTGGTAATCCATCGGCTGGAGCGTGTATCCCATGCCGTTGGTAGCGCTGTCAGAGGTCAGGCGAACTGGCGTTAGGCCGGCCGCTTCGTAAAGCGGCAGCGTCTTAATTCCAGCGCCGGAGTTGTAAGGGCCCACAACGCCGTCGAGGCCAGTCTTAATCGCAGCGTTTGCTGCCGTGACGCCAGTGGCTGGGTCTGCGGCGTCGTCGATCGACACGATCTCGATCTGCTTGCCGAGCAGGCCACCCTTGGCATTTAGCTTGTCGGCAGCCAACTGCGCACCATTGAGCATGCCGACTCCGGTCACCTTCTGATCTCCGGAAAGCGGGCCTTCCATGCCGATCCGCACCGTGTTGCTCGGCGTTGTCGCAGTAGAGGTGCTGTCGCTGCTGCTGGAGCTACCGCAGGCGATCAGCAGAGCCGAAGCAGCGAGAGCGAGGACGGTGGCGGAGGCAGGTTTAGTAAGCATCATCGCTTTATAACAGTCGGAGTGATTAATCGCTACGCGCCAGCGCCTCGGCGCCCCGCGCGTGCGCCCGCTATGTCGTAGCATCGCGGGAGTCAATCGGTAGAACAAGGAGCAAGACAGATGGAAACTTCGCGTTACGGGACAATCGTCGACAGGGTCATTCCACATTCCGAGACGCGCAGCAACGAGCTCGTCCGCGATCTCGTCCTCGTCCTCTGCGGCACCGCCCTAGTTGCCGGGTTGGCGCAGGTCTCGATTCCCTGGTACCCAGTGCCGTTCACGGGGCAGACGCTCGCCGTGCTTCTCGTAGGCGGCGTGCTCGGCTCGCGCAAGGGCGCGCTCGCGCTACTGCTCTACTTCATCATCGGCGCGCTTGGCGCCCCGATCTTCAGCGACCAGTCGGGCGGCTGGGACATCATCAGCGGCGCCACCGGCGGCTACATCATCGGCTTCATCGTCGCCGCTGCCGCGGTTGGCTGGCTCGCCGAGCGCGGCGCCGACCGCAGCGTGGTGGCGATGATTGGCGCACTGCTGCTCGGCAACATCTTGATCTACGCCTTCGGTGTGCCGTGGCTGGCGACTTGGGACCCAGCAGGCGACGGAGTCGCATTCGGCTGGACCGAGGCATACAAGACAGGCGTTCAACCGTTCATCCTCGGTGACCTCGTGAAGCTGGCCTTTGCTGCCGCGCTACTTCCGGGCGGCTGGGCGCTGCTGCAGAAGAGCGGCGTTGGCAAGAAGAACGAGCAAGACGGCCCGAAGGCCGGGCTGCTCTAAGGCCGCCACTCAAGCTGAGCCCGTCGCCGATCGCAGCTCAGATGAGCGAGCTGAACTACATCTCCGCAACCGAGGCGATCAGCCTGTTTCGCGCGCGGCAGCTCTCGCCGGTCGAGCTGATGGAGGCGACAATCGCGCGTGCCGAGCAGGTCGAGCCGGTCGTAAACGCGCTCTGCCACCGGTTCTTTGACGAAGCGTTGGCTGAGGCCCGCGCCGCCGAAGAGCGCTACGCAGACAAAGGCGAGCCGCCGCGGCCCCTCGAAGGGATCCCACTGGCAATAAAGGAGGAGGAGCCTGTAGCCGGACAGCCGCTAACCCAAGGCTCTCTGATCTATAAGGACCAGATTGCCGAACACAGCTCGGCCTTCGCGCAGCGCCAGCTCGACTCTGGCGCGATCGTCCACGCACGCACGACGGCGCCAGAGTTCTCGTGCTCTGGCTTTACTCAGTCGCGGATCTGGGGAGTGACGCGCAACCCGTGGAATACGGACTTCTCGCCGGGCGGCTCCTCAGGAGGATCGGCCGCGGCGCTTGCCAGCGGCACGACCACGCTCGCCAGTGGATCTGACATCGGAGGCTCGATCCGAATCCCTGCCTCATTCTGCGGCGTCGTTGGCTTCAAGCCACCTTATGGCCGCGTCCCACTCGACCCACCGTTCAATCTCGACACTTTCTGCCACAACGGCCCGCTGGCGCGAACCGTCGCTGACTGCGCTCTCTACCAGAACCAGATTGCCGGCCCCGACCGAAGCGACATCACGTCGCTGCGCCCAAAACTGACCCTCCCTGACCAGTTCGAGGGAATCAGTGGGATGCGCATCGCGCTTTCGGTCGACCTTGGCGGGTGGGTAGTCGATCCAGAGGTCAGGTCCAACACGCTCGCCGTCGGCGATGCCCTTCGCGAGGCAGGGGCAGTAGTTGAAGAGGTCGACATCGCGCTCTCTCAGACCGATGTCGCGCGCGCAGGTGCAATCCACTTCCGTCTGATCTTTGGCGATTGGGTTGCACAGACGATCGACGCGAATCGCGACCTGGTGACCGACTATGCGGTTGAGTTCGCTCGCTGGTCGGAGGAGGCTGGCGGCGACTCATCGCTGCTTGAAGCGCTGACCTTGGAGGCAAAGATCTACGCGCCGATCGCCGATGTCCTAGAGCGTTACGACGCGTTGATCTGTCCGACAAACGGGATGATCGGTCTCTTGGCCGACGACAACTATGTGGGACACGGGATCACGGTCGACGGGACCGAGCTCCAGTACTACTTCGACGCCTTCTTAGCATCCGTTTTCAACGTTCTCAGCCGCTGCCCGGTGCTCAACGTCCCCTCCGGCTTTGCCAACAACGGTGTGCCGACCGGTGTTCAAATTGCGGGGCGCACTTACGACGACGAGACCGTCTTTCGAATCGGCAGCGCGTTGGAAGCTGTCCGCCCGTGGCTTGACACGCCTGAGCGCAGGCCAAAGCTTGCTGCCTGAGCAGGGGCCGTTCGCTACCGACTAAAGCGCGCCAGCGTCGAGCGTCTGGTTGACGAGAAGATCGGCGTGCTCGTTCTGGTCGCGGCGCACGCAGCTAATTGACCAGCTATCGAACCGGCCGAGCGAATCAATTGCCTCAGCGTAGAGCGGCTTCATGTCGACGTGCTTGACCTTGTACTTGCCATTGAGCTGGTGGGCGATCAGCTCCGAGTCGTTGATCAGTTCGATCTCTGTGGCGCCTAGCTCGAGCGCCAGCGCCACCCCGAGCAGCACGGCGCGGTACTCAGCGACGTTATTTGTTGCCTCGCCGATCATTTCACCGCGTTCGCCGACGACTTCGCCGTCGGCGTTCGAAGCGACCGCGCCGGCAGCAGCGGGGCCTGGATTCCCCCGCGAACCGCCATCGACGTGGACCGTCAGCTTCACTGCGCCTCAACTGCCGTGTGCAGCATGCCTCGCGAATCGGCTACCGCGTTGGGCGTGCGATCGACCTCGTCAAGCTGGTCTAACTCGGTCCCTTGATCGATCAAGCGGGCGCCAGCGCCCTCGTCGGCGAGGTCCACCTCGTAGCCGTACCAGGAAAGCTCCCACGCAATCACGACTGAGACGATGCTCCCTTCCTTGGCTGAAGGGCGAACGCTGACAACTGGAGCGCCGAGCGTCCGAGCGAGCGTTGCCACGGTTCGAGGGTGCTCGCCCACGTTGAACACCTCGATCGCGCGCGCGCCCTTCCTGTCGGCATGGGTTGGAACTGCGCGCACTGCACGCTCATTGACGGAGAGTTCGACTTTCGCCGGCAGATCAAACTCCGAGCGCCCCACGACTTCGAGCGGCTCTGTCTGCTGATCATCGAGATACTCAGCGTCTTCGCCGGAGTGCTCGACCAGCTCCTGAGCTTCAGGCGGAACCAGCAGTTCGCTCTCATCGACTTCGCCGCGACGGCCACGGCGACCCCCGGGAGACCGCGCCGCCGAACGGCGAATCCAGCCGATCCGGCCGCTGGCGGGCGCCATGTCGCCCGATTCACGGATCCAGCCGAGCTGCGTTGCTCGCTGTGTACAGAGTTCACAGACGATCTTTCGCTCGCCACCGTGAAGGAAGGCGCTGTGCTCTTCCCCGCGCAGCAAATTCCGCTCGCAGACGGAGCAGAACGATGGATCGCGAGAGGTCGAGATTTGACGGACGGTCACGGCCGCTTACGGTAGCGGAGCAGCCGACCTCGGACGCAGACGCGCGCTCAGGCCCGCGGGTGGCTCGAACTGTATGCGCTGCGCAGCCGCGCCGACTCGACGCGCGTGTAGATCTGCGTGCTTGAGAGGTGTTCGTGGCCGAGCAGCTCCTGGATTGCGCGCAGATCAGCGCCGCCGTCAAGCAGATGCGTGGCGAACGAGTGGCGCAGCGCGTGCGGATGCACCCTCCCCGGGAGCTCTGCGGCGCGCGCCCAGAGCCTCAGCCGGCGGCGCACATCTGAACTCTGAAGCCGACGACCCGACTTCGAAAGGAAGAGAGCGGTCTCGCTCGGGTCACTCATCAGCGCGGGCCGTGAACGCTCGAGATAGCCGACGATCGCGTCGCGTGCATACTCGCCGATCGGTACAAGCCGGGTTTTCGAGCCCTTACCTTCGACGCGGATCTGCTCGCCATCGAGATCGAGTGATTCGACGTCGGCGCTGACCAGCTCCTCGGCGCGCAGACCTGAGCCGTAGGCCAGTTCGATTAGAGCGCGGTCGCGCGATTCGAGCGCTGTGCCGGCCGGGATCCTGTCGATCAGAGCCGATAGCTCCGCCGGGCGCAGCACGCGCGGCAGATTCGACGGCCGCTTTGGCGCGGCGACTAGCTCAGCTGGATTCTGTTCGACGAGGCCATGCTCGCGCAGCGTCCGAAAGCAGGCGCGCAGCGCGGCAAGCTTGCGCGCGACGGTTGATGGCGCCAGCTCGCTCTCGCCGCAGAACGCCGCGTAGCGACGCAGCTGGCGAACGTCCACGTCGGTTGGCTCAAGCCGAGCCAAGATCGCCCACTGCACAAATTGCACAAGATCGCTCTGATAGGCACGGCGCGTTCGCTCAGCGCTTCCCCTGCGAACTAGGTCGTCGGCGACCAGCTCGAGCGCGGACGACCACCCCGGCGTGAGCTCTGGGCTCGTATCCTCGGTAGTTGTGGCGCTCTTTTTCATCAATACGGAAAATGGTCAGGTGGCTACTGCTGCCGGCCTCGAGGCCGATGGCGTCTGCTCAAGAGAGGATCAGCCACCGCGTCCCTGGCACAAGATCCAAGGATCTAGTGACGCAACAACGATGTGGTATTCGGTCATGCGCAGGCCTGAGCAGGATGTTTTTCTTGGATCATTGGTCTTTCGCCATAGTGACCATCATCGCCTGCTAGCCAAGCAAGGCTGGGAAGAGATTCCCATCGACGAGATTCGCGGCGGGCCCGAATCTCGCGGCGGTCCTCACCTCTAAGCGATAAATACAGGCGTGCCGACGCTTACACGGTCGAACAGGTCGATCACGTCAGGGATCGACATCCGTACGCAGCCGTGAGAGGCAGCCGATCCGAGCGAACCGGGCTCTGCCGTTCCATGGATGCCTGCTCCGCCGGCGATCCCCATCCAGCGAGCCTTGATTGGATCATCGGGGCCTGGTGGAATTGTTTTGCCCGCTAGATCGCCGGCCCAAGCGCTGTTGGGCACGTGCCAGCTCGGGTTAACCTGCTTGTCCTGAATCGAATAGAGCCCGGCAGGAGTCTCGAGTCCAGCGCGGCCGACCGCGATCGGATATGTCTTGACCGGTTTTAGGTCTTTGAACAAAGTCAGGCGGAAGTTCGAGCGGTCGACGGTAATCACGACCGGGTACTTGGAAGCGAGCTGCTTGGTCGTGACCTTTGGTTTGAGCACCCTTAAGGCAACCGCAACGTCGTGGCTTGCTCCCGGCGTGGCGAGCGCCTGCGTTACGTCCCTCTGGAGTCTCCCGACCTTCAGCGCGCTGCCGCGCTTGGATGGCACCGGCTCTACAGCCGAGACGGTGAACGCGAGTGACGCGTCGCGCGCGGGCCTGTCAACGCCCTTCGCGACTCGCGAAACGAAGCGTCGAACCGCCGGGCGCGAGAAGCTGACGGCCGGCTCGACCGCGGCATCAACCTCAGTGCCGGTCAGTTTGCGATAGGCGCGAATGATGAAGTTGTCGGAGTTGCTCTTTGCCAGCGCAGCGTCGACGCTGCCGTTGACGTCGACGCCGACCTTCGATTGCGCCGGCCCGAGCCGCCACGACTGCTTTCCGTTCTCAACGACGATCGGCGTCTCGAGCGATCCGAGCAGATCCTGTTGGAGTTTCGCCCGCGCCTGGTCGGCGGTTAGGCCGCCAACCTCCACACGTCCGACCGTGACGCCGTTAGCGATTGTCTGTGAGGTTGCGTTGTCATAGGCATACGCGCCACCGACGAGCAGTACGAGAAACGCGATTACGGCAATTAGTGGAATTAAATACTTGCGCGGCATGGAGGCCTAGAGATAAAGATAGATCGAGCGGCTGACCGATTGCGCCGGTCTGGCCATTCGTCTCTCTTTCGCCGCGCAGCCTTCGCCCCCTGCTGATCCCTCTACTTGCTGGTTTCTGCAAGCAGCGGTTCGAGTAGACGGCCTAGCTCTGGCCAATCCTCGGCGCTCGTGATCTCACTTGACTTGCAAACCTCAGCGTTCCACGGATGCAGCAGCGTGGCGCCGCGGATCCCTTCGTCGAGTGCGCTCTGGAGATTGACCGGGCTGTCGTCGACGAGCAGGTCGATTTCCAATTCGCGGCAACGCGTGATCTTGTCGTACGAGCAGTAGAGCTCATCGAACTGCAGCCCGATCGCCTCGAGCCAACGCTCGGTCGGAGCTGCGGCGGCGACATCGCGGTGGCTCGTGATGTGGACGAAGTGGCCGGCCTGCGACCAGCTGTTGACCACCTCGACGGAGCCGGGGTACGGCTCCGCGGCGCTGATCCATTCCTCACTGTGCGTCTCGGCTATCGTCTCGGCGAGCTGCTCCTGCTCAAGCTCGCTGATTCCCCAGGTGTGCTGCTGCTCGTATGGCAGGACAACGCCGTAGCGAAGACGGACAACCTCAGCCAGCTGCTCCCAGTAGTGATGGAGCGTTGAATCGATGTCAATCGCGATCCGCATTGCAGGCAGTTCAGCGCGGCTCGTCAACCAGCGTCACGGCGCCCTCGGATGCGCTGCCGACCTGATCGGCGTACTTCGCCAGCACGCCTGTTCTGTCGGGATTTGCGGGCGGGATGTACGCGGCGACGCGTTCATCGATCTCAGCGACAGTGAGATCGACGTCTAGCGTTCGCTTATCGACGTCGATCGTGATTGTGTCGCCGTCGCGAACCGCGGCAATTGGACCGCCGCGGAATGCTTCGGGCGCAACGTGGCCGGCCATGAAGCCGTAGGTGGCGCCGGAGAATCGCCCGTCGGTGAGCAGCGCCACGTGCTCACCCAAGCCCGCGCCATTAATCGCGGCAGTGACGGCCAGCATCTCGCGCATACCCGGGCCGCCTGCTGGGCCTTCGTTGCGAATGATTACGACGTCGCCCTTCTCGATCTTGTCGCTGGTAACAGCTTCCATCGCCAGCTCCTCGCTTTCGAAGACGCGCGCTGGGCCTTCGTGGTGGCGACGCTCGTGGCCTACGAGCTTGACGACGCAGCCCTCTGGGGCAATGTTGCCGCGCAAAATCGCAAGGCCACCGGAGGCTTTGACTGGATTGTCGAGTGGGCGCACTACCTGCTGGCCTTCGGCTTCGGTCGCCTTCGCTGCCTCTTCGCCGATCGACAGGCCTGTGACCGTGGGTGCGTCCTCGTGCAGCAGACCAGCTTCGAGCAGCCTGTTGGCTACCAGCGGCACGCCGCCGGCCTCGTAGAGATCAACGGCGACGTACTGGCCGCCCGGCTTGAGATCGCAGAGCAGCGGCGTGGCTTCACTAATCCGGTCGAAGTCATCGATGTTGAGTTCGACCTTCGCCTCGCGGGCGAGCGCCAAGAGGTGAAGTACCGCGTTGGTTGAGCCGCCGCTGGCTGCGACGCCGGCAATCGCATTCTCGATCGACTTGCGCGTGATGATCTCGCTCGGCATTACGCCGCGGCGGAGCACATCCATCACCAGTTCTCCGATTGAAAAGGCTACGTCAGCCTTAGTCGCATCTTGAGCCGGAACCATCGCCGAGCCCATCGGCGAGATTCCCATGATCTCGTAGGCCATCGCCATCGTGTTGGCCGTGAACTGGCCACCGCAGGCTCCGGCACCCGGGCTCGCGACTCCTTCGAGTTCGTGCAGCTCTTCATCGCTCATCTTGCCGGCAGAGTGTGCGCCAACCGCTTCGAAGACGTCCTGAATCGTTACGTCACGGCCCTGAAAGCGGCCGGGCGGGATCGAGCCGCCGTAGAGCATCACCGACGGAACGTTTAGCCGTGCGATCGCCATAACCGTGCCGGGGATCGTTTTATCGCAGCCAGAGAGCGCGACGACACCGTCGAAGAGATGGCCGCGGCCGACGAGCTCGATCGAGTCGGCAATGATCTCGCGTGAGACGAGCGATGTCTTCATCCCTGGTGTGCCCATCGTGATGCCGTCAGAGATTGCGATCGTGTTCAGCTCCATCGGCGTTCCACCGGCGGCGCGAATTCCTTCCTTTACCTTCGCTGCCAGCGCGCGCAGGTGGAAGTTGCAGGGCATCGTCTCGATCCAAGTCGAGGCAACGCCGATGATCGGTTTGGCGAGCGCTTCGTCGTCGTAGCCAATCCCCTTCAGATAAGCGCGCGCGGCTGCTCGCTCTGGCCCTTCGGTCAGCGCTGCGCTGCGGTGCTTCATGTTGAAGGTCACGGTGTCGGTCATTTCAGCGGGGCTCCATTAGTTGGATCGTTGAAAACGCGAACATAAGGCGATTATGCCAGCCTGCCTGATCGGCGGGCACACCGACAGCTAACGGGACCGGGAAGTTAGAGCCGGCGGTAGCTCCCATCGGCGCGACGCTCAAGCACGCCGAGCAGTTCCAACTCAGTCAGCGGCCCGACGACCTCAGCGGCGGCGCCGCAGTATTCGGCGACGCTCGCGGCCGTCGT
>JBAXGJ010000019.1:0-11730 GCA_037139475.1 Actinomycetes bacterium | reverse complement strand
GCTTCGAGCACGGCAAGGCCAAAACCTTCCTTCTCCGATGGCACCACAACCGCATTGGCCGCATTGATCCAGAGCGGAACCTGCCGGGGATCGACCGAGCCGAGCGTCAGCAGCTGCGCGTCGCAACGGTTGGCAATCGCTAACGCGCGGTCGTGGCGCTTCTGCGCGCGCGCCGGATCGGCGGGAAAGAGCAGATAGCGGCCCTCACTTTGAAGGCCTAGCTCGGCCCGAACCTGCTGGCGGTCGAGCGGGCGGAAGCGGTCGGTGGCGACGCCGCAGGGCAGAACCTCAACTTCGCGCTTCGGGTAGCCGGGCACGTCGGCGGCCAGCTCAGGGCTAGCAGCGCCGATCAGATCGATGAACGGCAGCGCTGCCTGAGTGATCAGCCGCGAGCGGCGGTGGCGGAGGTCGGTGCCGTGGAGCGTTAGGCCGTGCAGCTCAGCGCCGACGACCAAAGAGGGCCAAGCGGTCAGTCCGAAGTGGGCATGAACAACGTCGAAGCGCTGCTTGCCGTAGCTGCTGCGCAGCTTGCGCGCAGCGGCGGCGTAGGCGCCGGGGGCGAAGGCGAAACACTCCAGCTTGAGCTCCGGGTCGCCTAGTGCGCGTAGCGCCTCAACTTGGTCGCGAACGAAGCTGCCGAGCTCCGGCCGCTCGGCCGAGGGCCACATGTTGGTGACGATTAGAACACGCATCTGGTGCTGATTGTCCACCTAGTGGCGGTGGATCCGCGCAACGCCACTCTGCAGGCTGCCTTCAGTGCCCTCCCCAAACCGTTAGGAGCAGCGATGACTTACCGTCTCCAGGGTCGTATCCATGCCACCGTTCACCAAACATTCTTGCGGCTCAATTCGTCCTCAGGGCAAGGAACCGTCGAGTATGTCGCTCTGATTTTGCTAGTCGCGGGCGTCTTGGCTGGCGTGATTGTTGCCGGCAAGTCGCTGAAAGGTGGAGGGATCGCCCAGACCGTCGTCGCGAAGCTGAAGGAGTCGATCGACAGCGTCGGCAGCGCGAAGCCGTAATCCAGTCGCGCTCAGCCCTATGCTCAGGCAATGGCCACGATCAGTGACCCGCGCGAGCGGCCGATTGCCGTCTTCGACTCTGGAGTCGGGGGCCTCACGGTGCTGCACGAGCTGCTCGTTCACTTGCCCGCCGAGGACTACATCTACCTCGGTGACACAGCGCGCTTCCCATATGGAGAACGCACTCCTGACGAGCTCGCAGCTTTCAGCCTCGAGATCGCTGAGGAGTTGCTGGCGCGCAATGCGAAGCTGCTGGTGATCGCCTGTAACTCCGCGACTGCAGCAGCGCTGCCGGTGCTACAGCAGCGGATGCGCCAGACGACGCTTGGCGTCGAGGTGCTCGGCGTCGTGCGGCCGGAGGCGATTCAAGCCGTCGCTACGACCAACAATGGCCGTATCGGCTTGCTCGCCACGAAGGCGACCGTTGCCAGCGGCGCCTACGACGAAGCCGTCCATGCAGCCGATCCTCACGTCACGCTCGTTTCCGTAGCGGCCCAGGAGCTCGCGCCGCTGATTCAGTCCGGCTCGACCTTCGATGACAGCGTCGTTGAGCTGGTCCGCGGATACATCGAGCCGCTGCGCGAGGCCCGCGTCGACACAGTGATCCTTGGCTGCACGCATTACCCGCTGCTCAGCCCGATGTTGCAGCGGATGCTTGGCCGTGACGTCCGAATCGTCACGTCGGGCGTTGCTTTGGCGAGGCAGGTCGAACACGTGCTCGGCGCCCGCGACCTCGCCAACCCGGACCAGTCGGAAGGCAGCTACCGCTTCCTCTCGACCGGCGATCCCGAAGCATTCGCAGCGATCGGCACGCGCTTCCTGCAGCTGCCGCTAGGCCCGGTTGAGCAGGTAACTCTCCACGAAGGGGTAATCGCATGAGCAATTACGAACGGCCCGACGGCCGCCGCCCAGACGAGCTGCGCCCAGTCGAAATCGAACCGGGCTTCGTCAGCACTGCAACTGGGTCGGCGCTAATCAGCTGCGGCGGCACTCGTGTGATCTGCACGGCCTCAATCGAAGAGGGAGTACCACGTTGGCGCGCCGGCAAAGGGCTCGGCTGGCTGACGGCCGAGTACGGCATGCTCCCCGCCTCGACCGGCGACCGTAAACCGCGCGACATCAACAAAGGTCGGCTCGACGGCCGCACGGTTGAGATTCAAAGGCTGATCGGGCGCTCGGTCCGCGGCGTGATCGATTACGAGGCACTTGGTGAGATGACGATTCACTTGGACTGCGACGTGCTTGAGGCTGATGGCGGAACGCGCTGCGCTTCGATCACCGGCGCCTATGTGGCGCTCGCATTAGGCGTCCAGCGGCTCGTCGCCGAGGGGCGACTTCCGAGCATCCCGCTGAGCGGTGAGGTCGCCGCGGTCTCCTGCGGAATTGTTGGCGAGACTCCGCTGCTCGACCTCAACTACATCGAAGATTCCAGCGCCGAAGTGGATGCGAACGTCGTGATGACGGGCGATGGCGGCTTGATCGAAGTTCAGGCGACTGCTGAGAAGACGGCGCTTCAGCGCACCCACCTGGACGACTTGCTGGTGCTGGCCGCGGCTGGGATCGAGCAGTTGCGCGCGGCGCAGGATCTGGCGATCGCCGCCGGCAGCCGCTGAGGCTGATGCGACTCACGGTCGCCACCCATAACGAGCACAAGCTGAGCGAGTTTGCGCGCCTGCTGCCCGGCTACGAACTGGTTGCCCTGCCGGCCGGTAGCGAAGCCCCGGATGAAGACGGCGATAGCTTCGCCGCCAACGCTCTGATCAAAGCGCGCGCCGGAGCTGAGCTCAGCGGCGCGCCGACGATCGCCGACGACTCTGGGATCTGCGTCGAATCGCTCGGCGGCGAGCCGGGGATCCGTTCAGCTCGCTGGGCGGGCGAGCATTCTGATGACGCGGCAAACCTCCAGCTGCTGATCGAAAAGACCGAGCCAGGGGACCGATTGGAGTACGTTTGCGCGATCGCCTATTGCGACCCGCAGAGCGGCGCCGAAGAGACGCTCGAAGGGCGTTGTTTCGGGCTGCGCGCTGCGCAGCCGCGCGGCAGCGGAGGCTTCGGTTACGACCCGGCCTTTGAGCCGCTTGAGGCCCCAGGTCAGACGATGGCCGAATTGAGTGGGGATCAGAAGGATCAGATCAGCCACCGCGGCAACGCTGCCCGCGCGCTTGATGCCTGGCTGCAAGCGCGATGAGCGGCTCGCACAACCATTCGGCGACGCCGCAGCAGCGCACCGCCTTGTCGTCGGTCGCGGCCGCTGGCTTTCTCGTCGTGCTCAAGCTGGGAGCCGGGCTGGCCAGTGGTTCTCTTGGCCTGATCGCTGAGGCCGCCCACTCGGCGACCGACTTTGGCTCCGCGCTGCTGACCTTCTTCGCGATTCGCGTCGCCGACAGGCCGGCCGACAGCAGCCACCCGTACGGCCACCGCAAGGCAGAGCATCTCGCCGCGCTCGCCGAAGGCAGCTTCCTGATCGTGATGAGCGGCGTGATCATCTTCGAGTCGATCAGCCGGATCACTAGTTCGCAGCCGCACGCGGTCGAAACCAACTGGTGGGTCTTTGCCGTGATTGGCGTGGTACTGGCGGTTGACAGCACGCGGACGGCGATCTCGTGGCGCGGTGCGCGCGCATACTCGAGCGCTGCCCTCGGCGCCAACGCGCTTCACTTTGCCTCCGATTTCGCTGGCACGCTGGCCGTTCTCGTCGGCCTCGTGATGGTTCGCGCCGGCGTTGCGCAGGCCGACTCGATTGCCGCGCTGGTAGTTGCAGTACTGGTGATTGGCGCCGCCGTCACGTTGATTCGCAGCAACGTCGGATCCTTGATGGATCAGGCGCCGGCGGGCCTCGTTGAGCTGGCACAGCACGCGATCGATGAGGTAGAGCCGCCGGTTGAGATCCGCCGCCTCCGCGTCCGCGAGGCGGGTGGCTCGACATTCGTCGATGGCGTGCTCGAGGTAGAGGCCGACGCCCCGGTCCAGCAGGGGCACGAGCTGGCCGACCGAGTTGAAGCCGCGCTGCATAAGCGAATTCCCGGTAGCGACGTGACGATTCACATCGAGCCGCGTGAAGGGTCCGAATTGCGCGAACGAGTTACAGGAGCGGCGCTTTCGGCGCAGCACGTGCGCGAAGTTCACAACGTCAGGATTGTCAGCATCGATGGCCGCACCGATCTGAGCCTTCACGTGAAGCTGCCGGCCGGGCAGTCGCTGGCGGAGGCGCACGCGGCGATCGATGACGTCGAGGTGGCAATACGCGCCGCTGCCCCCGAGATCGACGCCGTCCACGTTCACATCGAGCCGCTAGAACCGTCGCTACAGGCGCCGATCACGGCCAGCGAGGAGTCGGCCGAGATGCACCGAGCGCTTGCGAGCATCGTCGTCGAATTGACCGGCCGAGAGCCGCTTGAGCTACGCGTCCACCGCGAGCCGCGTGGCATCGTCGCGCTCGTTACGGTCGCGCTCGACGGTGGCCAGACGCTCTCCCAAGCGCACGCGGCTGCAACAACAATCGAAGCTGCGATCCGTGACCACGACCGTCAGATCGTTGACGTCGTCGTGCACACCGAGCCGGTCGCGCCGGTCAAGCCAGGTTGATTGCCGCTGCAATAGCGACGGCCAGAGACAGGGCGGCGTAGCCCTGATAGCCGGCGAGCATCAGCAAGCCAACGCCGATCAGGCAGATCAGCACGACGATTCCCCAGCTGATTCGCGCCAACGGCATCGGCCAATCCTGTCAGTTCGATCCGACAGTTGCCCAGTCGGTCGCGCCGTCCAAGTGCGTTGGTAGCTTCAGGCTGTGCCAACCACAAGCAGCAGCGGTTTCGCCGCGCGACTGGCAGCCGCAGTGGAACAGCGCCAATCGCAGATCGTGCTTGGGCTCGACCCCGACCCCGCCAGGCTCTGGCCGGATGCGGCGCAGAGCGCTGCTGGATCAAGTCCCGCCGAGCAGGCCGCAAGCGCCGTCACGGCGCACTGCTGCCAACTAATTGATGCCGCCGGCGCCGCCTGCGTCGTCGTCAAGCCACAACTGGCCTGCTTCGAGCGCTTAGGTGCGGCCGGTCGCGCTTCGCTCGGCGAAGTTGTCGCCCACGCCAAGGCGGCCGGGCTGTTGGTCCTCGCCGACGGCAAACGCGGTGACATCGACGTCAGCGCTAAGGCTTACTGCCAGTCTCTCGTCGGGCAGACTGAGACGCCGTTTGGCACCGTCGAAGGGCTTGGCGCCGACGCTTTCACAGCAAGTCCATATATGGGGGTGGACACACTCGAGGTGTTGATCGACGGTGCGCGTGCGAATCGGGCCGGCGTCTTCGTCTTGGTGCGCACCTCAAACGCAGGCGCGGCCGATTTCGAGGATTTGGAGCTAACCGATGGCGGGCCGCTGTGGGAGCGCGTTGCCCGCAGCGTTGACCAGCTCGGTGGCAGCGAAGCACTCTCCGACGTTGGCGCGGTAGTCGGCGCGACCGCGCCGGAGAACGTCGCGCGAATGCGTGAGCTGATGCCCCGCACGATCTTCCTGCTGCCCGGCATCGGTGCGCAGGGTGGCGAGGTTGAGCAGCTCGCGCCGGCCTTCGAGCCCGGTCGCGCCGGCGGCCTCGTAAGCGCTTCGCGATCAATCGTCTTCGCTTATGAGGAGCACGGTGGCAGTCCAGCCGATGCTGCTCGCGGACAGGCCGAAGCGCTGCGAGAAGCCGCTTGGTCGCTTGGCGCAGAAGGCTGAGCGCTGCAAGTTTGCGCCCGGCTGAGCCAAACGTTGGAGTTGCAGCCGTGCGGCCGTATCCTTCAGCGTCCGATGGCGTCAAAATCACAATCGTCTCGCTGGCTAGCGCCGCTGGCGCTGCTGCTCGCGGCTCTCTTAACCGTGATCATTATTTCCAGCGGTGGCGGAGGCTCGGCAACAAGCAGCAGCAGCTCGGTTGCGCCCGCAGGGGCTACAACGACGACCGCGGTCAAGACGACCGGCGCTCGCTTTTACACAGTGCGCTCAGGCGACACGCTGAGCGGAATCTCGATCGAAGTCGGGGTCCCCGTAGTGACGCTCCAGCAGCTCAACCCGGGGCTCGACACGCAGGCGCTTCAGCCCGGACAGCGGCTTCGACTTCGGCCGTGAGCGTCCTACTCCGCGTCGGCGCGCTGCTGGCGCTGCTGGCGCTCGTGCTGCCAGCCGGCGCCAGCGCCCGCAGCCGGCCTTCACTCTCGGCCTCGTCGGCAATTCTGATTGAGCCTTCAAGCGGCGAGATCATCTACGCGCGCAACCCCTACACGCACCATGAGATCGCTTCGACGACGAAGATGATGACTGCGCTGCTGCTGCTCGAGAGGCGCTCTCTTGCGCATCGCATCAGGGTCGTCAATTTCACCCCTGGCCCAGCAGAGTCGACCGCGGGCCTCTCTCCCGGAGAGCGGCTCACGAGCGCCGACATGCTGCGCGCACTGCTGCTGGCGAGCGCAAACGAGGCGGCGATCTCGATTGCCGCCGACGTTGGCGGCTCGCAGAAAGGCTTCGTGCGGATGATGAACGCGCGCGCCAAACGGGCTGGGCTGCGCAGCACTCACTTCTCTAACCCCGATGGGCTCGATGGGCGCCAGAACTACTCGACGGCGCGCGACCTCGCCTCATTAGGAATTCTGCTGCGGCAGAACTCGTTTGCGCGCCGCATTATCGACCGTCCAAAGGCGACGCTTCGCAGCGGTAGCCACAAGCGCGTCGTCTACAACCGCAACACCTTGATCGGTTCGGTGCCGTGGATGAACGGGATTAAGACCGGCCACACCTCGAGCGCCGGCTACCTGCTCGTCGGCGGCGCAACTCGCGACGGGGCCGAGTTGATCAGCGTCGTGATGGGCGAGCCGAGCGAAGCTGCGCGCAACGCTGACACTCTGAAGTTGATGCGCTATGGCTTTGGGCGCTACCAGAGCGTTCAAGCCGTCAGCAAGGGCCAGCGCTTCGCCACGCTTCCCGTCGAGGGTCGCGATGACAGGGTCCAACTGATCACGTCGCGCAGCGCGGATCTTGTGATGCGCCTGGGCGAGCGACCAACGACGATCGTTAGCGGGCTGCCCGCCACGCTAACGGGCCCGCTGGCGAAAGGCACGCGCGTCGGGGAAGTGGTCGTGCTGCGGCGAGGTAAGAGCGTGGACCGCGTGCCGCTGGTTACCGCCTCGGCCGTCGCGGCGCCCTCGCTGCTGGCCGCCGGCGGCGGTTGGCTCGGTCCGCTGGCAGGAGGATTGGTCGTTCTCACTCTAATACTGTTTTCAGCTACGCTAATCCGCAAGCGGCGCCGTCAACGGCGCCCCGAGAGGGTCCAGAGAGAGCCAGCATGATTCTTACCGTCACCCTCAACGCAGCAATCGACAAGTCGCTTTCGGTCCCCAGCTTTCGGCTTGGGCGCCGTCATCGCACCGTCGAGCAGCGCTCGACTGCCGGCGGCAAGGGAGTCAACGTCGCGCGGCTGCTGGCATCGCTCGGTCAGCCAGTAATCGCGACCGGCTTCGTTGGCGGCGCGACCGGAACCCGCATCGTCGAGCAGCTAACGGCCGAGTCGATCCTCAATGGCTTCGTCCACATCGGCGAAGAGTCGCGCACCAACATCTCGGTGCTCGACCCGACTACCGGCGAGCAGACTGAGATCAATGAGCGCGGGCCGGAGGTCAACCCAGCCGAGGTCGAACTCTTTATCGAGAAGCTCTGCTACTTGGCGCGCGGCGCTGCAATCTGCGTGCTGGCTGGCTCGTTGCCTCGCGGCGTCGATCCGTCGATCTACGCCACCCTGATCGCAGAGCTGGCGCGGCTCGATGTAGTCACAGTCGTTGACTCAGAAGGCGAAGCGATGAAGCTCGCCGTTCGCGCCGAGCCAACCGTGATCTCGCCCAACATGGCCGAGGCCGAGGAGCTCGTCGGGCACGAGTTCAACGATCGCGATGAGCAGGCAGGCGCGCTCACGGAGCTGCGTAACCTCGGTTCGCGTGAGGCGATCATCACTCTTCCTGACGGCTGCATAGCGAGCGTTCTCGTAGATGGTCAGCCGCGTGAGTATCGAGTTTGGATCGAGCCGCGTGAAGCGGTTGCCAGCGTTGGCGCTGGCGATGCCTTCCTCGCTGGCTACGTCGCAGCGCGCTACGGCGGCTCGACGCCGGAGGAGTGCCTGCGCTACGCAGTCGCCTGCGGTGCAGAGTCGACGCAGCGGCTCGGTGCCGGCCTGATCGACCCCAAGGGAGTCGACGAGCTACTGGCCGAAGTCGAGGTCGAGCAGATCGAAGCACCCGCCAGAGCGCTCTGAGCGCTATCTTCAGGGAGTGATCAAGAGCGCGGCCAAGCAGCCTTCAGCGCAGCTCCCCGATCAGCTTTGCGCGGGGCGATTGCGTCCGGCGCCGTACCTAGGATCAGCCGATGGAAATTGAGATCGGCAGAGGCAAGAAGGCGCGCCGCGCCTACGGGTTCGATGACATCGCGATCGTGCCGTCACGACGCACACGCGATCCCGACGACGTAGACATCTCCTGGAAGCTCGGCCCGTACCGCTTTGAGCTGCCGCTGATGGCTTCGGCGATGGACGGCGTCGTCTCGCCGAGGACGGCGATCGAGGTTGGTCGGCTCGGTGGACTCGCAGTCCTCAACTTGGAAGGAATCTTCACCCGCTACGAGGATGCTGAAGAGCAACTGGAGCGGATCTCGGGGCTGCCGAAGGATGAGGCCACGCACGAGATGCAGTTGATCTACCAAGAGCCGGTCAAGCCGGAGCTGATGAAGGCCCGGATCGAAGAGATCAAAGCCAGTGGTGTTGTAACTGCCGCCTCGCTGACGCCGCAGCGCGTCTCTGCGCACTACGAGATGGTGCTTGAGGCCGGGCTCGACATCCTTGTAATTCAAGGAACAGTCGTCTCCGCCGAACATGTTTCGAAGACCAGCGAGCCGCTCAACTTGAAGGAGTTCATCGCTGAGCTCCCGGTGCCAGTAATCGTCGGTGGCTGTGCGAGCTACCACACCGGTCTGCACCTGATGCGCACCGGCGCCGCCGGCGTGCTCGTCGGCGTCGGGCCTGGCGCCGCTTGTACTACGCGCGGCGTACTCGGGCTCGGAGTTCCGCAGGCGACGGCGATCGCCGACGTTGCCGGCGCACGTTCGACGCACATGCTTGAGACCGGTGAATACGTGCAGGTGATTGCCGACGGCGGAATGAGCACCGGCGGCGACGTCGCTAAAGCGATCGCCTGCGGAGCCGACGCCGTGATGATCGGCTCGCCGCTGGCGCGCGCCTACGAAGCTCCAGGCCGTGGCTTCCACTGGGGAATGGCGACCTTCCACCCAACTCTTCCTCGCGGCGCCCGTGTCGAAACGATTCAGAACGGTTCGATCGAAGAGATCCTGACCGGCCCAGCGCATGAGAACGACGGCAGCTTCAACCTGATGGGCGCGCTGCGGACCTCGATGGCTACATGTGGCTACCAAGACATCGCTGAGTTCAACCGCGCCGAGCTAATGGTCGCCCCGGCATTGCAGACTGAAGGCAAGAAGCTGCAGTCATCGCAGGGGGTCGGAATGGGCAGCGGCGGAGCTGGCGCGTCTCCTTCGGCTAACGCCGACAGCACGCTCAGTTCGACGCCGGCGTGACGCACGACGAAGTCGTTGTCCTCGACTACGGGGGCCAGTACTCGCAGCTGATCGCCCGGCGCGTCCGTGAGTGCGGTGTCTTCTCAGAACTTCTGCCGTACCACGTAGGTCCTGAGGAAGTGGCAGCGCGCGGGGCGAAGGGATTGATTCTCTCTGGCGGCCCAGCGTCGGTCCACGTCGACGGTGCGCCGCGGCTCGACCCAGGGCTGCTCGAACTCGGCATCCCAGTGCTGGGCATCTGTTACGGGATGCAGCTACTAGCGCAGCATCTTGGTGGCCGCGTCGAGAGCGCCGAGGTTGGCGAATACGGGCGCTCGGAGCTAACGATCAGCGAGCCGGGGTTGCTGTTCGCCGGCCTGCCGGAGATCCAGCCCTGCTGGATGTCACACCGCGACACGGTCTACGAGCCGCCTCCTGGCTTCACGGCGCTGGCGGCATCTACTCAGTCGCCGGTCGCGGCCTTCGAGTCGGCCGAGCAGAAGATTTACGGAATTCAGTTCCACCCAGAGGTGGTCCACACGCCTTTCGGCCAGCAGATCTTGACCCACTTCTTGCGTGACGCATGCAACTGCACGCTTGATTGGTCGCCGGCATCGATCGCCGAGGAGCAGATTGCTGCGATCCGCGAGCAGGTCGGGAACGGAAAAGTTGTTTGCGGACTCTCCGGAGGCGTTGACTCATCGGTCGCCGCACTACTCGTTCACCGCGCAATCGGTGATCAGCTGACCTGCGTCTTTGTTGATCACGGGATGATGCGCAAGGACGAGGGTGCGCAGGTGATCGAGACTTTCCGTGACCGCTTTGCCGTGCCGCTCGTCGCGGTCGACGCTGAGGACCGCTTCCTCAGCAAGCTGGCCGGTGTTAGCGACCCTGAGACGAAGCGCAAGATCATCGGCGCAGAGTTCATTCGCGTCTTCGAGGAGGAGGCGGCGAAGCTCGAGGGTGCAAAGTTTCTAGTCCAAGGGACGCTCTACTCCGACGTGATCGAATCAGGCGGCGGTACCGGTACATCGACGATCAAGTCACACCACAACGTCGGTGGCTTGCCCGACGACATGGAGTTTGAGCTCGTTGAACCGCTGCGCGCGCTCTTCAAGGATGAGGTGCGCGCGGTCGGAACCGAGCTTGGAATGCCGGAGCGGCTCGTCTGGCGCCAGCCATTCCCAGGGCCGGGGCTGGCGATCCGGATCGTCGGCGGCGAGGCGACAAAAGAGCGGCTCGACCTGCTGCGTGACGCCGACGCCGTGCTCCAGGATGAGATTCGGGAGGCCGGGCTCTACCGCGAGCTATGGCAATCATTCTGCGTTCTGCCCGATGTACGAACCGTTGGAGTCCAAGGCGACGAGCGCACATACGGCTACGTCGTTGTGATCCGGGCCGTCACATCGGACGACGCAATGACAGCCGACTGGGCCCGTCTTCCTTACGATCTGCTCGAGCAGATCGCCTCGAGGATGATCAACGAACTGCGCGAAGTAAACCGCGTCGTGCTCGACATCACGTCGAAGCCGCCGGGCACGATCGAGTGGGAGTAATGAGCCGCGCGGCGTTGATCGCGCAAAGGCCGCTATTCTCTGGGGCTGCGCCGCGCTGAATGCGTGGCTTTTTATTGCTATGAGAGCCTCAGTTGCATCAAAAACCTACGTCGCCAAAGCGACCGACCGCGATCGTCAGTGGCTACTGATCGACGCAAACGGGCTTACGCTCGGTCGTCTTGCGACCCAGATTGCCGACCTGCTGCGCGGCAAACTGAAGCCTGAGTACACGCCGCACGTCGATACAGGCGACTTCGTTGTCGTGATCAACGCCGAGAAGATCTCGGTCAGCGGCAACAAGCTGAAAGAGAAGATGTACCGCCGCCACACCGGCTACCCGGGTGGACTGCGTGAGCGCACGCTCGAGGAGATGCTTGAGCGCCGCCCGGAAGAGGTAATCCGCCAGGCAGTGCGCGGAATGCTGCCCCGTAACCGACTTGCCCGCCAGCAGATCACGAAGCTGAAGGTCTACGCCGGCACCGACCACCCACACGTCGCGCAGAAGCCGACCAAACTGGAGATCACTACCTAATGGCCGACGACGAAGCGCCAATCGAAGAGCAGCCCGAAGTAGAGG
>JBAXGJ010000018.1:0-12125 GCA_037139475.1 Actinomycetes bacterium | reverse complement strand
GTTGACGCCGAGGGCTTTGATCACTTCGCGCGGGCCGCGATCTCCGGGCGCGAGGAGGGCAAGTTCGTCTTCACGCGCGGGCTGAGCCTGGCGCTGGAAGCGATCGCGCAGTACGGCGAAACTCTTGGCGTCACTCGCGGCGAGCTCGCTCACGTCGCGGTCGAGGATCTCTTACGATGCCGTGAAGTGCTGGCCGACCCGCGCGACTTCCTGCTCAGCCGCTCCGACGAGGGGGTTGAACTGCATCTGCTCAGCCAAGCCGTCTGCCTGCCCGGCCAGCTCAGCGCCGGCAGCGACGTCAGCTGTTTTGAGCAGGACGACGCGGAGCCCAACTTTGTCACCAACGGCGCGGTCCAAGCCGAGGTAGTGGTCGCTCCCGAAAGCCCGTCGGTCGACGTCGCAGAGAAGCTGGTGCTGATCCCAACCGCCGACCCCGGCTATGACTGGATGCTGGCGCGCAACATCGCCGGCCTGATCACGATGTACGGCGGCGCCAACTCGCACATGGCGGTGCGCGCCGCCGAGCTCGGCCTCCCGGCCGCGATCGGCGTCGGTGAGGCGCGCTTCAATGCGCTCGCCGCAGCGACCGTTGTCAGCCTTGACTGCTCAAGCCGAACGATTGAGATCGTCGGATGAGCGCCGCTATGCGGCGGGCCGTCGTCAGCCAGCGGGTCGAGCTCTTTGCCGACCGCGATGAGCGACGCGACGCGCTTGATCAGCGTTGGGCAACGCTGCTGGAATCACTCGCGCTGACTGCGCTGCCGATGCCCAACTCACTCGCCGACCCGGCCGCTTGGCTCGCCGCAGCAGACCCGGCTTTGATCGTCTTGACCGGCGGCAACGACCTCGCCCACCTCGTCGATGGGCCGGATGCCGCGCCGGAGCGCGACCGCACCGAAGCGCTAATGCTTGAGCACGCGAGTGCAGAAGCGATTCCACTACTTGCCGTCTGTCGCGGACTTCAGCTGATCGTCGACAGCGGCGGCGGCGCGCTCGTGCCGGTCGAAGGCCACGTCGCGCAGGACCACGCGATCACGACGCATCCAGCGGCCGCGAATTGGCCGATCCGTGACGGCCGCAGTGTCAACTCGTTCCACAATTGGGGCGTGGAGCCGAGCGCCATCCCGGAGGGCTGGGAGCTGGCCGCGACCGCCCCCGACGGCACCGTTGAAGCGATCGTTCACTCCACGCTCCCCCAGATCGCGCTGATGTGGCACCCCGAGCGTGGCGAGACTGACGCTGACGACATCGCACTAATCGAACAGCTGATTGGACAGAGCTAAATGACGCGCGCAATCATCCTCGCCGCCGGAGAAGGCAACCGCCTGCGGCCCCACACCGAAGATCGCCCAAAGGCGCTCGTGCCGCTGGCCGGCAAGCCGCTCTTGGAGTGGCAGCTTGAGGTGCTGGCGCGGGTCGGCATCAGCGACATCACGATCGCCACCGGCTACCGCGCAGACCAGCTCGAGAGCTACGGCACGCGCCGCGTCCACAACCCGCGCTTCGATTCGACCAACATGGTCGTCAGCCTGATCGCCGCCCGCGAGCAGCTGCTCAGCGGCGACGATCTGCTGATCGCCTACGGCGACATCATCTACCAGCCGAACATCGTCAAAGCGCTGCTGGCCGACGACGCCGACGTCTCGATCACGATCGACCTTGGCTGGCAGAGCCTTTGGGCGATGAGGATGGAAGACCCGCTCGACGATGCAGAGACGCTGCGGCTCGATGACGACGGCAACGTGATCGAACTTGGCAACCCGCCAAAGAGCCTTGACGAGATTGAAGGCCAGTACATGGGCCTGATCCGAGTCTCAGCCAGCGGCGCAGAGCAGATGGTCGCCGCGATCGACGCGATCGACCCTGAAACGCGCTTCGGTGGCCGCACGCCAGACGCGATGTACATGACCGACCTGCTCCAGCATCTGATCGACTCAGGCATTGCCGTTCACGCCGTGCCGGTCGAAGGCGGCTGGCTCGAAGTTGACACGGTTGAGGACCTCGACCGCTTTGAAGATCTCCACAGGCGCGGCCTGCTCGACACCCGCTTCGATCCGCTGCGCGACTGAGCGAAGAATGGCGCTGTTCAAGAAAGACGGCGGCAAGCCGAAGTACGGCAAGCTGACGAAGTCGCAGCGGGCGATCACCTTCTACGCCGAGGACGGCGGCTCGTGGCCGCACTACGAACCGATCGTCAGCGAGCTGCTCGGCCGCCACGGCCGCGAGCTGGCCTACCTGACTTCGAGCGACTCCGACCCGCTGCTCAGCGATGCGCCGGAGGGTATGCACGTATTCAATATCGGCGAGGGAGCCAAGCGCGGCTTCACCTTCCAAACGATGGAGGCTGGTGTCGTCGTCGCTACGGTGCCGCAGCTCGGTACGAAGCTGCTGCCGAAGAGCCGCCTGACCGATTCGCTCGGCATCCAGCACCTCTACGTCCACCACTCGATGGCCAGCACGCACATGATCTACGAGCCCGATGGCTTTGACTTCTACGAAGCGATTCTCTGCGTTGGCCCCTACATGGTCGCCGAGACCCGCCGCCGCGAGGAGCTGCAGGGATTGCCGGAGAAGGAGCTGATCGAGCACGGCTACGGACGACTCGACACGATCATCGAGCGGCGCGCCGAGCTGACCGACGAGCAGCGCGCGCCGAACGAGCAGCCGCTGATCGTCGTCGCGCCGTCGTGGGGACCTAGCTGCCTCTTTGAGAGCTGCGGCGAGGCTGTGATCGAAGCGCTGCTGGCGACCGGCGCTGCCGTGATCGCGCGGCCGCACCCGATGACGCGCAAGCACACACCGGCAGCGATCGACAAGCTCGCTGAGCGCTTCGCCGGCGACCCCAACTTCTCACTCGAGGAGAACGTCGCCTCGCAGGATTCGCTCCAGCGCGCCGACCTGATGGTCAGCGACTGGTCCGGCGCGGCGCTGGAGTTCGCCTTCGGAACCGAGCGACCGGTGCTCTTCATCGACGTGCCGCGCAAGGTCAATAACCCCGGCTACGAGGAGCTTGGGATCGAGCCGTTCGAAGCGACAGTCCGCGAGCAGATCGGCAAAGTCGTCGCGCCTGGCAACGCGGAGCAGATTGCCGGCGCGGTAGCTGAGCTGGTCGGCGACCGGGAGGGCTGGATCGGCTCGATCCGCGCGGCGCGCGAAGCGAACATCTTCAACGTCGGCCGCAGCGGCGCCGTTGCAGCCGACGTGATCGCTGAGAAGGCCGACCGTTATCTTCAGCGTGGAGCTTCCTAATGACGGCTGAAACCGACGAAATCACCGCCCAGATAGCCGCGCTCCAGCCAGCGACCGCAGCAGCGGCCGAGGGGCAGATCAGCAGCGCCGCAGTCGTCAGCGCAAGGCTCGGAGAGGGCGTAGCGGCGCCCGGCCCGGAGCGCGACGAGATCAATGAGCTCTGCCGCCAGATCGACGTCTTTAAGAGGCTCCAAGCCGATTACAGCGCCGACTGGAAGCCAGATAAGGAGGCGCCGCTGGCGGCGCCAGAGGTTGTAGCTGGCGCGGCCTGCGTTCTGCTGATCAACGCTGAGCCTGCCACGACTGGCAACGATCCAGACGGCTGGTCGCTGAAGTGCCTCAACAGCGCACTGAAGGCGATCGATCAGAACGAACAGTTGCCGCTGCGAGCAGAACTAAATGCCTGGGCACAAAGCAGCTTCACTGCCGCCGTCGCCAACAGCGCAGGTGCACGATGAGCCGCCAGATTCCACTTACCGTGCTGGCCTGGGAAGGGCCGCAGGCGCGCGCCTACCTGGTGCGAATGAAGCGCGCCGGGATTACGCCGGAGCGGATCATTCTGATGATCAAAGACCCGCGCAACTCGCCGCTGGCGAAGGTGACTGGCCGTGGCCTCGCCAAGGCCGAGAAGGCCCAAGAAAGGGCACACAACTTCCACCCCCACCGCACTCGCGCCAGCAACCCGCAGCTGATGGCGGCGATCACAAACGGGCTTGCCGGGCAGCTCGAAGACCCTGCCGGTTTGATCTCGGAGATCTTCGACTCATTCTCTTACGACGATTTCGGCGCTCCGGTCGAGCGCGTTGCCGTCAGCGGCTACCGCGACCCAGCGCTGCGCGAGGCGATTGCCGCCAGCGGCGCCGAGCTGCTGCTGTTCAGCGGCGGCGGAATCATGCCAGCCGAGATCCTTGAGCTGCCCGGCCTGCGCGTGATCCACGTCCACACCGGTTTTCTTCCTGACGTGCGCGGCGCCGACGTGCTGCTGTGGTCGCTGATGGTTCGCGGGCGCCCAGGAGTTTCAGCCTTCCTAATGACTCCGCGGCTCGACGACGGCGACCTGCTCGGCGCGACCGAGCTGCCACCGCTGGCGATCCCGCTAGCGGCCGCCGATCGCCCCGATGACGACACGCTCTACCGCTCGCTCTTCTCGTTCATCGACCCGCTGATCCGCGCCGAGTTCGTCATCTCGCAGGTGCTCGAGCCGGCAAGCGACTTCGCCGCGCTGCCCGCCACTGCGCAGGACCTGAACGTCGGCGTGACCTTCCACTTCATGGCGCCGCAGCTACGCAGCGCGGCGCTGGCGCAGCTCTTCCCCACCGCTTAGCCGCTCAGTCACCGGAGGCGGCAACAGCGCGGTAAAGCTCGTTCGCGGTCAGCCCGGTTAGGCCCGCGATAACGGTCGCCGCTGGGCGCGGCTTGGCGCCGGCCGCGACCAGCTCACGCACTGCCTGCTCAGCGCTGGCGCGGTCGCTGCTACCGGCCTGCGCAGCGCCGATCACCAGCACCACCTCACCTTTCGGCGGAGCGGCGCGGTAGCGCTCGGCAAGCTCGGCGGCGCTGCCGCGGACAACCTCCTCGAAGCGCTTTGTCAGCTCGCGGCAGAGCGCGACCGGCCGCTCAGCGTCGAGCTCCGCCAGCAGCGCGAGCGTCGCCCCGGCGCGCCGCGGCGACTCGAAGGCGACGAGCGTCTCATCGTTCTCAAGCAGCTCAAGCAGCTCGCCGCGCTTGCGCGGCAGGAAGCCAACGAAGCGCCAGCGCTCGGCCGGAAGGCCTGAGGCAACGAGCGCCGTCAGCACTGAGCTGGGGCCCGGCAGCACCTCGACCGTCAGCCCAGCCGCCAGCGCCGCCTGCAGCAGCACAAATCCTGGGTCGCTGACTAGCGGCGTACCGGCATCGCTAACAAGCGCGACCGTTTCACCGCCGCCAATCCGCTTGATCAGCCCAGGGGTGGCTCGCTTTTCGGCGTGCTCGTCGTAGCGAACGCGCGGCGTCGTGATCTCGTAGCGGTCGAGCAGCACCTTTGTCGTGCGCGTGTCCTCACAGGCGATCACGTCAGCGCTGCGCAGCGCCTCAACGGCGCGCAGCGTGATGTCTTCGAGGTTGCCGATCGGCGTTGGGCAGACGATCAGCCGCCCGCTAACGGCGGCGCTCACGACTGCGCCAACTGCTCGAAGGCCAAAACCGCCGCGCCGATCAGGCCTGCGTCAGCGCCAAACTCGGCCGGCACGACGCTGACGTTGGCGCCGAGCGAAGCGAGCGCCTCGCGGGCGACTACCTGGCGCGCAGGATCCAAGAGCAGGTCACCGGCAGCGATCGCGCCGCCGCCAACGACGATCAGCTCTGGGTTAAAGATGTTGGCGATCGAAACCATCCCCTGCCCCAATCGGTTGCCAACTTCGACGATCGCTTCGATCGATGCCGCGTCGCCGTCGTGGGCCAGTTCGGTGACCAGCGCGCCGGTCACCTCGCGCCCTTCCGCCGCTGCCAGTGCCAGCGCCGAGTCAGGATTCGCTGCGACTGCCCGCTCGCCGGCGCGGCCGATCGCATCGCCCGAGGCGTACCACTCGAAGTGGCCGCGGCCGCCGCAGCTGCACTGCTCGCCGTCCTGCTCAACCACCATGTGGCCGAACTCAGCGCCGCCACCGCTGCTGCCACGGACAAGGCCGCCGTTGGCGACGATGCCGCCACCGATCCCGGTGCCGACGGTCAGCATCACGGCATCGCTCGCTCCCTTCGCGGCGCCATGAAGCCACTCGGCCAGCATCGACGTGTTGCCGTCGTTATCTACGGCGACGGGCACGCCAAGGCGCTCGCCCATCAGCGCTTCGAACGGCACTCCGACCAAAGGCAGGTGAGGCGAAGCCGCGATCATTCCAGACTTCGCGTCGAGAATCCCTGCCACGCCGAAGCCAACTCCCAGCACCTCTCCGGCCGCTGCCTCGATCGCCTCATCGATCATCTCAGCGAGCCGGTCGAGCAGCTCGGTCGTGTCGCCCTCATCGGTCGAGTGCTGAATCCGGTGCAGCACTCCGAGCGACTCGTCGACAACGCCGACGAGCATCTTCGTGCCCCCGATATCAACGCCGATTACGCAGTTAGCCGCCACAGCCGCCACCATACCGGCAGTGTCACCCGAGCCTCGAAAGCCAAGCGGGCCGCCCGAGCGCGACCCCACCGCCAGCTACAACGTCTACCGCTCGCGGCCAGGGGTGCGGCCGACCGAGCCGCCAGAGGCTCCCGGGAAAGCGCCACGCCAGCCGCGCCAGCGGCGCCAGCCAAGAGCTAAGCGCCAACGCAAGAAGTGGACGCTGAGGCGGATCATCAAGAGCTTCGTGCTCGCCGTAATCGGCTGGGTCGCCCTAACGCTTGTGATCTTCCTCTTCAGCGCCCAGTTCCTCCAAGACCAAGTTGACGGCAAAGCCAAAGCGGCGCTTAACCAACCGGGCTCGCCGATCGTCTCACCGACCAACGTTCTGATTCTCGGCTCCGACCTGCGCGCAAAAGGAACGCAAGAACCGGGCGCAGCGACCTCCGGGCCGAGCCGCTCCGACTCGATCCAGCTGATGCGGGTAGGCGGCGGCCACGGCTCGAAGCTTTCGATCCCGCGCGACACGGTCGTCGAGATCCCCGGCTACGGACTAAACAAGGTCAACGCTGCCTTCGCCTTCGGCGGCGCAGCGCTCTCAATCCGCACGCTTCGCTCCTACCTAGGGATTGAGATCAACCACGTGATCGTCGTCAACTTTGACAAGTTCCCCGACCTCGTCGATTCGATGGGCGGGATCGACTTCACCGGCGGCTGCGTGATCTCGAAGATCAACGGTGGCTTTGCCAACGGCGGCTACACGCTGCGGCTGAAAGCCGGCACCAACCACATCGACGGCAAGCAGGCGCTAGCTCTGGCGCGGACGCGAAAGAACGAATGCAACGCGTCGGACAACGACCTCACGCGCGTCGTCAACCAGCAGAAGATCATCAACGGGATGCGCTCGCGGCTGCACTCGCCGTTCGGTTTCATCCGCTGGCCGTTTATCGCCTGGAGCGCGCCGCAGACGATCTCCTCCGACATGGGAGCCGGCGGCCTGCTCGGGCTGGCAGCAACGGTCGGCGTCTCAGGTAGCGGATCACCTGCCGTGCTTAAGCCCGATGGAGCGGTGACGCTGCCCGACGGCGGTGCTGGTCTTACGGTCAGCCCCGCTTACCGCGAGCGGCAGGTACAGAAGTTCTTGGACGGCTAAGAGTCAGTCCTTGGAGCCGGGCGGCTTCGGCTTCGGCTTCTTCTCGTCGCTCTTGGCTTTCGGCTTCAGATCGCTCTTAGGCGCGTCGCCGGAAGAGGACTCCGCCTTGGCCTTGGCCTTGTCGGCGGTCTTCGCATCGTGCTTGTCGGCGCCCTCTTTGGCCGATGCTTCAAGCTCGCGGTTGCGGCGCTTGGTGCCGTAGTCGGTGTTGTGGAAGCCCTTGCCTTTGAAGTGAATCGCCACCGGGTGGAAGACGCGCTCGACCGGGACACCCGTATCGGGGTCGACGGTGAGCGCATCGTCGGCCATCTTCTGCACGATCTCGAAGGTCGTCCCGTCGGGGCGTCTGTACTCATAAGTTGGCATCGAGGCCGAAGTATAGGAGCGGCTCAGAGCATTGCCGCGCGTCGCCCCCGTAGCATGGGGCGATGGCCGAAGACACAGTGACAATGGACAAGATCGTCGCGCTCTGCAAGCGGCGCGGCTTCATCTTCCCCTCCTCGGAGATTTACGGCGGCCTTGGCTCGACCTATGACTTCGGCCATTACGGCGTGCTGCTGAAGACCAACGTCAAGGGCGAATGGTGGCGTTCGCTGCTGCAGCAGCGCGATGATGTCGTAGCGCTCGACTCGGCAATCCTCCAGCACCCGCGCGTCTGGGAGGCCAGCGGCCACGTCGGCGGCTTCAGCGACCCGATGGTTGATTGCAAGCACTGCGGCCAGCGCTTCCGCGCCGATCATCTCGACCAGCTGGCCTGCCCGAATAAGCCTTCGAAGCAGCCCGGAGAGGGCCCCGACTGCGAGCTAACCGAAGCACGCGAGTTCAACCTAATGTTCGAGACGACGGTCGGCCCGCTGAAGGATTCCGGCTCGGTCGCCTATCTGCGCCCCGAGACGGCGCAGGGGATCTTCATCAACTTCAAGAACGTGCTGCAGTTCTCGCGCAAGAAGCCGCCGTTCGGGATTGCCCAGATCGGAAAGTCGTTCCGCAACGAGATTACGCCCGGCAACTTCATCTTCCGCACGCGCGAATTCGAGCAGATGGAGATGGAGTTCTTCGTTCCGCCGGCTGAGGCAGATAAGTGGTTCGAGTTTTGGAGCACCGAGCGCCAGCGCTGGTACACCGATCTTGGAATCCGCCCCGACCACCTCCAGCTTCGCGTCCACGAGCAGGACGAGCTGAGCCACTATTCGAGCGGCACGAGCGACATTGAGTACCTCTTCCCGATCGGCTGGTCGGAGCTTGAGGGGATCGCCAACCGCGGCGACTTTGACTTGAAGCAGCACACCGAGTTCTCAGGCGAAAAGCTCGAGTACTTCGACCAAGCAAGCGGCGAGAAGTACGTGCCGCACGTGATCGAGCCTGCCGCGGGCGCCGACCGCGCGACGCTCGCCTTCCTCGTTGATGCCTATGACGAAGAGGAGGTCGAAGGTGACCTGCGCACCGTGCTGCGCCTCCACCCTCGGCTCGCGCCGGTCAAGGTCGCAGTTCTGCCGCTGGTCAAGAAGGACGGTCAGCCGGAGCTGGCGCGTGAAGCTTTCGAATCGCTGCGCGGGCTGATGACGACCGAATACGACGAGGGCGGCTCGATCGGTAAGCGCTACCGCCGCCAGGATGAGATCGGCACGCCGTGGTGCGTGACGATCGACCACGACTCGATCGACGACCGCACTGTGACCGTCCGCGAGCGTGATTCGCTCTCGCAGGAACGGGTCGCGATCGATGATCTGCCAGCGCTGCTTTCAGCGAAGCTGGCAGCGCCTTGGCAGAGCCCGAAGCTGGCGTAAAGCGGCCAACCCCGAAGCGGGAGTCGTTATGCTGTCGCCTGACACACTGTCAAACTGTTAAAGCAGCTAACGAGGAGACTTTTGATGGCCACCACCGCACCGCGCCCGGCAACCCGCCGCGCCGCCGACGACATCAGCTACACCGACCTCTACGAGCGCTGGGAGCGCGGCAACTGGTCGGCAACCGAGATCGACTTCAGCCAGGACAAGATCGACTGGGAAGAGAAGATGACCGACGCGCAGCGCCGCACGGCGATGTGGCTCTTCTCACTCTTCTTCCACGGTGAGGACGCTGTCACCGATGGCCTCTCTCCTTACATCGACGCCGCCCCGCTTGAGGAGCAGAAATACTTCATCGCCACGCAGCAGGTTGACGAGGCGCGCCACAGCGTCTTCTTCAACCGCTTCATGAATGAGGTCGTAGGCCTTGGCGACGGCAGCATCGCCGGCGGCATGAACGCCACCGCGGGCGAGCTCAGCTGGGGCCACAAGATGATCTTCCAGGGGCTTGAGGATATGTGCGTGGCGCTGCGCGCCGACAAGTCGCCGCATCAGTTCGCACGCGCGATCACGCTCTACCACGTCCTGATTGAAGCCGCGCTCGCGCAGCCCGGCCAGCACGTGATCGAAGCCTTCCTCGAAGAGGAGGATCTGCTGCCCGGCTTCCGCTCAGGGATCGCCAACGTCGCGCTCGACGAGCAGCGACACATCGCCTTTGGCGTCAAAGTGCTCGCCGACCTTTACGACGCCGACCCGAAAGGCACCGAAACCGCCGTGCTCGACGTCCTCCGCGAAAACGGCGTCTACATTTCCGGCGTCGCGATGCCACCGAACTGGGATGAGAGCTACTTCACGGCCTTCAACTACTCCTACGACGACCTCGGCCGCGACGGCGTCAAGGCGCTTGAGATGCGACTCAAGGCGGTCGGGATCGACCTCCACAAGGTCGAGCGCTCGCCGATCGCTGTTGACTTGCCGCTAGATGAGCGAGCAGAACGAGGCCGCGTTCTGCTGCAGGCGAACCTTGTCGGCCCCGACCGCCCCGCCTCACGCGATCCTTACGCGACCGAAGTGATGTTCGATTCGATCGCACGCGCAGCGGATGTCCATGTTGTGCCTTCAGGAACCGTGATCGAGTGGGCCTTCACCGACGCCGAGCCGTGGCAGGTCAGCTTCGAGGCGGGCAAGTGCAGCGCTGCGCGCGGAACGGCGCGCAAACCATCGCTGAAGCTCGTGATCTCGTTTGACGACTGGGCCGACCTTTTTGCCAAGCGCGTCGACGCCCGCAAGCTGCTCCTCTCGCGCAAGCTGCGCCCGAAGGGCAACCTGCGCCTGTTCGCGAAGTTCGGGAAAATCTTCCCGTAGGCGGGAACTACTCGCTGTCTACAGCGGCGTCTGCGTCGGCCTTGTCGGCCTTGCCGGCCTTGTCGGCCTTGCCGTTGGTCGCTGCAACGTCAGCAGTAGAAGGAGCTTCGGCCTTGGCGCTGGCGGCAGGCGGTGCTGTCGTCGGCACGTAGTCGAACTCTTCCTCGGCACCGAACAGCATGTCGAGAACCTTGTTGCGCAGGCCTTCGCTCAGCGCGACTGCCAGAACGGCTCCAGCTCCGAGGATCACGAGGTTGCGAACGATGTGATGTGAGCGGCGCGGCTCGATGATCAGCGCGCGCGTCTCCATCGCGGCCTCCCCGGCGCGCTTGATTGAGCGCTGAACCTTGCGGTCGTCGAGGATCGCCGAAGCAGGGTTGTCGCTATTTGAAATGCGATCGATCGCTTCACGCGCTGCGCTATATGCAACGCGGGCGTTGTCGCGAATCTCAGGGTCTTCGACTACCCGACGGATGTACGGGTTGCCGAGTAGGTCTTGTGCTGCGCTGGCGGCAGTTGCCGCACGTTCAGAAGCCGAAGCCATCATCAATCTCCCTGTTGGAATACCGAGCGAGCAGCATAGCCGCTACGTCAAGTTTGTGTCAGCACTGGAACACCGCGCCCTCAGAAGCGAGCGTTACCTCGCCTCCGAACGCCTCGGAAGCCTCGGCAACGGCGAGCTCCTGATCGAGCTCATCGGAGATGTGCGTCAGAACCAACTGGCCAACGTTTGCAGCGCGGCCGTGCTCACCGGCTTCGGTTGGCGTCAGGTGGCCGCGAGGCTCTGCGTCGTCGCCAGCGCGCAGGGTTGATTCGATCAGTAGAAGATCACTGCCTTGGGCAAAGTCGATCAGCTCTTGGTTGGGGCCGCAATCGGCGCCGAAGGTGAAGCGGCCCTCTTCGCCGGCCGCTGTGGCCGAGATTGCGAAGGTCGGGATGAAGTGTGGAACAGGGCAGAAGCGAAGCTCGACGTCACCGATCTCAGCGACATCATCTGGCTCGTACTCGCTGACATCGAAGGCGTCGACGATCGCCTCTCCCGGCCCGAGCGTCGCAGCGATGTTGCACAGCACTTCACCACCACCGGTCGGCACAAACAATTTTGGCCGCGGCGCCGGGCTGCTCGGCGACCAGCGCGGCGAGTAGGTCAGCGCATAGGCGAAGGGCATCAGGTCGAGGCAGTGATCGCCGTGAAAGTGGCTGATCACGATCGCGTCGATCTCGGCGTAGTCAATCCGCTCGCGCAGTTTGCCGAAAACCCCGCTGCCGCAGTCGATCAGGAGCTTCGTTTCAGCGCTCTCCAGGAGGTAGCCGCTACAGGCTCCACCAGTGTCAGCCCAAGAAGGCGATTTGCCAAGAATTGTTATCTGCATAGCGCTGTTCGCCGCTTTCCGCAGCTTCTGAGACTCTACTGAGGTGGAGACTTTCGAGATCGCGCTGATCGTGCTCGGCGCACTGCTGGTGCTCGGCGCGCTGCTCTCTGGGT
>JBAXGJ010000017.1:0-13428 GCA_037139475.1 Actinomycetes bacterium | reverse complement strand
GCCGCTGGCCGAAGCTTCAGCTGCGCTCATGCGCGATGTCGCCGAGCACGAGCGTTACGTGCTTGACGGGAACAGCTACCAGCGAGCCGATCCCGGAGAGGCCGTTGACGTCGATCGCTGCGCGATGGACCGGCTTCGCCGCGACCTTCCTCGGCTTGCTTGTCACCTTTGGGTCTGCTTCAACTGGGGCCGTGGTGCTCGGTGTGATCGCCACCGGGGCCGGTGCAGTGCTCGAGGATGAACCGCCGTCAGACTTCTTTGGCTTACTGGGCTTGTGCGTCTTGCTACCCCCGTTCGAACCGGTCAGCCCCTGAAGCGGATCGAGGTACTGATCGTCGCCAGCGCCACCAGCTATAGCGACGGCGGGCAGCACCATCGCAGCGAAAGCAGCCATCAAAACGATTCTTCGGAATTGACCCATCTTCTCAAGTCTAGACGAGCCAATGTTCTCGTGAGCCGATTCCAACGACCGAATGCCGCTGCCTTCGCTAGCGTGCGCTGAGTGAACGGGCCTCAGCAGCAGCCATTAGGCGGCGGACCTACCCGAGGTGAACGCGTTCGCGCTTCGCATACCGCACGCGCCGCCGGTGTCGCTTCGGCCCAGATGATCGCAAACATTTTGGCGCTCATCACAACCGTCGCACTTGCGCGCGCACTGGGTACAGCGGACTACGGCGAGCTCGCCCGAATGGTTTCGGTATTTACGATTCTCATGGTCCCGGCGACCGCGCTCCAAGCCGCTGCAGCGCGCGATATGACGCTCGGCCGACTGGGGCTCGGGGGCCGCGCTGCCGCTGCGTTGCAAGGCTGGCTCGGGCGAATTTTCATCATCGCCGCCTCCTTGCTTGTGATCTGCCTCATTCTCCGCCACCAATTAGCGGATGTTCTGCAGGTTTCTCAGCCATGGGCGGCAGCTCTGGTTCTGCCCGCTGCAGCGCTCTGGACCGGACTTGCGCTGCAGCGAGGCGTGCTGCTCGGCGTCGGCGGCTATCGCCCCGTAGCAGTGAGCTTGATCGGGGAGCAAAGCTTCCGAATGTTGTTCGGTCTGATCGCCGCACTCCTTGGAGCACAGGTTGGCTTGATCTTCCTCTGCTCAGTCCCGCTCGCCACGATTCCGATTATCGTTGCGACTGGAGTCCTCACACGCCGGCGACTTGGTCCGTCGGACCACGCCCACGCTCGTGTTCGCTTGCGCGAGCTCGCAACGCGCAACCCTGTACCGGTGGCGGCGCTGACGCTCTTCGCGGTGCTCCAGAACGCCGACGTTATCGCCGTAGGTCACTTCTTTAATACAACACTCTCGGGCGCTTACGCTCAGGCTGCCGTCGCCGCAAAGGGAGTCGTTTGGGTAGCAATTGGGCTCGGCCTTTACCTCCTTCCCGAAGCGGCGCGCGAGGCCGCCAAGGGCTCCGATCCACGCCACCTGCTGACGCGCACAACCGGACTGCTGATGTTGATTGCAATCCCAATCCTCGCCCTCTTTACGTTCGCGCCGGAGCTGATTCTTTCACTCGTGTTCGGTGATCAGGCGAAGCTCGCAGCTTCCGCACTTCCGTGGCTCGCGGCGGCAATGACGTGCCTGAGCGTCTCGTATCTAGCGCTGCAGTTCCTGCTCGCGCTTGGTCGCCGCTCGTTCCTGATCCTGCTTGCGTTTGGTGCAATCGCAGTGCCTGCCGCAGTGGCACTGCGCGACACGTCGCTGGAATCGGTCGCTATCGGATTGTTGATCCTCGACGCGATCCTCGCTGCCTTGATGCTGAGCCTCTCATACTCGGCGCGCGGCCCTGGTAAGCACGGCCTCAGCGAGGAAGATGCTGACGCATTCGCGCTCGCGGAATCGAGCGCGGCGGCAGAAGCAGCGATGCCCTAAGCGGCACTGCGGCGACGCGTCGCGCGCAAAGCTGCAGCCCGCGCAAGGCGGCGACCGAGCGCAATTCCTGGTGCCTCAACAAGCTTGTAACTGGCCGCAGCGGCGGCGACCGAGCAGACGAACGCCGCTACCGCCACCGCGCCCCATCCCAGATCATGAAGCCACGCCACCTCGTTGAGCTTGAGGATGAACGCGAGGTGGTAGAGGTAAAACGAATACGACACCAAGCCGAGCAGCATCAGCGGCCGCCAGCCGAGCACGCCCCGCACGCGCCCAGCAAGCGACGCACCGAAGACCGCTGGAGCGAGCACACAGACTCCAATAAGGCCCTTGACGACGTGACGGAACAGTCCGGCGTCGGCCCAGCTCGCGCCCAGACCAATCGCTCCGATCTTGAGCCCGAGCAGCGAGTAGAGGCAGAGCGCAACCACGACCCAGATCCACGGCTTCCGCTCAACCAGAAGGAGGGCCCGCGGCTTTTTCGCACCCGAATGGATCGCGACGCCGACAACCGCCATCGCCATCCCGAGCGCGAATTGGTCGGCGAACGCTGGCAACGAGATCTGCGCAATCAGGTAGCCACGGTCACCGGGAACAAAGAGTGGAGAGATCAAGAGCTGCCAGAGGAACGACGCCGCGAACAGTGCTGTTAGCGCCCAAAGCTCGCCGCTAATCATCGCCCGGCGGCCCGCCGCGCCGGGAAGCAAACGGCGCGCGAACAGCGCCCACAAAGGAAGTGCGATGTAGAAGCTGACCTCAATGCAGAGCGTCCATGCCTGACCGATGCCGCCGATCACGGTGCCGATGTCATAGGCCTGAAGAAAGCCGAAGTAGGTCACGATGCCGCTCGGCGTGAAAACGGTCGCTTCGAGGCCGAGGATCAGCGTGACGATCACCAGCGCCACCCAGTAGGCGGGCACGATGCGCAGCGCACGGCGGATCGCGTACGGCTCCACATCGGGCGAGGGTTGCTGCTCAAAACGCTTCGCGACAAAGGGGCGGTAGATCAGGAAACCGGAGACGACAAAGAAGATCGGCACGCCGACGTTGAGGTTGCCTAGGTAACGCGAGAGCAGGTCGGCGCTAAGCAAACCGAGGTGGAAGCAGATGTGAAAAGCAAAGATTGTCAGCGCTGCGATCGCACGCACACCGTCGACGAGCGGAAAACGCGCGTGGCTTGGGACTACCGGCTCTACTGCCTCATGACTCACCGGATACCTGCCCCTGGCTGCGCAACTTCCCAAACCCGGGCGCATCCAAAGCGGCGGGGCGGGCCGACGACCGATCCAAGTTTCGCGCTGAGGTCGGCGCTGACGCGGCATGAGGCGTAGATGAATCGCGCTCCGCTAGCGTGAGCCAGCGCCTGATCGACGGCAGCGCTGCTCGCTCCGCTGAAGAGTCCGCTGACCGCGACTTCGCGGGCCGCGAAATCAGGCGTCCATGACCCAGCGCCGATCCAAACTGGCCGCCCCGTGTAAGCAGAGATGTAGGCTCCGTCGGGAACAGGCGCGAGCACTCCGCCAGCGCCGGGTTGGCGTTCGAGCCACCGCATCGCGTCGCGCTCGCCGGGTTCGAGGAAGAAAGCTTGCCGACCTGCATTAACGGCGCCGCGAAGCTGGTCGGCGCGATAGAGCGTGCCGGGGACGACGAGCAATCCAACGACGACAACCGTCGACAGCAGAGGCAGCGGCCGTTCACCAAGTCGTGCACGGACCGCAAGAAGTGCGAGAACTGCCAGCGGTAGCGCCAAGCCTTGGAAGGCGTGAAAAGGGAAGGTGCCGAACGGGAGGTAGAAGATCACCAGCCCGGCGATCGGCCAGATGCGCAGCATCCAATCGCCAAGATTGCGAGCAGGAAGTCGGTAAGCAAATAGCGCTGGGACCGCCAGCGGCGCCAAGCCAGCCACAGTCACCCAAAGCGGCCAACGGGGGAAGTTGTTGACCTCGCCGGCCAGTCTCCATGCGGCGTCGGACTTGGAAAGCGCTAAGTAGTAGATCAGCGGCAGCGCAGTCGCTATGAGCAGAGGGATCAGCCGTGCCGCGGCCCGCCGCAGCTCGTTGCGGTCGCGACGGAAGGCAATCGCGACTGCAGCGACCAAGATCAGTGCATATGTCGCGCCCTGCCAGGGCTGTAGCCAAGCGACGATTAGGCCGATCGCCGCCGCGAGCAGTAGCCAACGCTGCCCGCCGTCGCGCTGAGCCCGCTCAAACGCGAGCAGCCCAAGCGGCATCAAGCCGACGCCAATCGCGGTGAAGAGATAGCCCCAGAGGTAGGTCCCAGCCCAAAGCTCACCGCTTACAAAATCGAGGTTGAACTTGGCACCCGACGAAGCCGCCGCCGACCAGCCGACCGCGGCCGCGATCGGGGAGGCGAAGAAAAGTCCGCAGATGATCGCGGTGCGTCGGTCGCCTGGGCGGGAGAGGAAGCGCCCAGCGAAGAGGAAAGCGCCGCCGAACAGCGCTACTACCGCCACGGGCTTCCAGATCAGATAGGAGAGAACGACGCCGAGGCCGAGCCGATGGAGCAGCCCTGAGATGAAGATGCCCGGGTGGACGAAGCTGTGGCTGCTGGGAGCAAAGTCGTAGAGATTTGATGCGGCGCCTGACTCTCCCGATTGGCGCAGCCAGTTGATGTACTGGAGCGGATCGGTAACGAGAAAGCCATCGCCACCGGTGATCACGCCGCCCTTGCTCCAAACGCGGAGTAGAAGTCCGGCCAGCGGCGCTACTGCCAGCCCGGCGAAGGCAACCAGTACGAGCCAATCGCCTCTTGCCATGCGCGGTCGCGAGGAAGCCGAAGCGACGACCGCAGTCACGGCTTGCCCTCGGCCGATGCTGCAGCCTCGCTGCGTACATGTGCTCTGGCGGCGACGAGCTCGCGAACCACAGGAATTAGGATCCGCCCCATCTGCAGCCGTGAGCCCTCGCGGTCGGTCCAGATAATCCCGGTCTCCACAACCCGATAGCCGAGCGCGCGAGCCATCGCGATCGCCTCGGCGTCGTAGGTCCAACCGTCGAGGCTGAGTCGTTCGAAGACATCCTCGGCCGCCGCAGCGCGCCAGAGTTTGAAACCGCAGAAAAGATCACGGGTTGGCTCGTTCAAGATCGCGCGGCAGCATTGCTGGAAACCGCGGCCGACGAATCGTCGCGGCAGGGTCTGGCGCTGACCTAGCTGGGCGCCTGCCGCAAGGCGCGAACCAACGACTAGGTCGTTGCCTTCGAGCAGTTCCAGCATCTTCGGCAGCGAAGCGAGCGAAGGCGCGCAGTCCGCGTCGCAGTGGAGGCGGATCTCGCCGCGCGCCTCGAGCATCCCGCGGCGGACCGAATAGCCCTTGCCACGGTTGGCGTCATTCACGAGCAGACGCACTTTCGCCCCATCCACCAGCGGTTCGGCATGTGCTCGTGTGGCATCGGTACTGGCGTTGTCGACGAGCAGGATCTCGAAGCTCTCGCCTCGCTGCTCAAAGTAGTCGCGGATATCGACGATCGTCCCGGCGACGGCGAACTGCTCGTTGAAGAGAGGCACAACTATCGAGAACTTGGGCTCGGACACGCCGGTCAGCCTACCGGCGCCAGAGCGGAGCCTTGCACGGCTGCGTGGCGGCCAGCGTTAGGCTGTTGAGCCGATGTCGACGACTGCAACCTGCGGAATCTGCCATGGCGTGCTCGAACTGCGTTTCGCGGGTTCCGGGCAGGCACCACAAGCTGGCGATTTCGCCCCAACCTGCCACAGGCCTCGCGCCTATGGCGATCTTTACCGCTGCCGCGAGTGTGCGACGGTCCAGCAACCCTCACTTCCCGACGGCGTCGACCTTGTCGATCTTTACCGCGAGATGGGCGACAGCGACTATCTCGCCGAGGAACGCGGCCGCAGACTGACCGCAAACTGGCTGCTCGATCTCGTCGAGCGCCGCCGCGCGCCTGCACGGATGCTTGAGATCGGCTGCGGCCATGGGCTGCTGCTTGATGAAGCCCGACGGCGCGGCTGGGAGACACGCGGACTCGAGCTCTCGGAGCGCTCCGCGCAACACGGCCGAGAGCTCCTCGGGCTCGATATCCGCGAAGAGCCGTTCGAGGCGCTGGGCAACGAAGAGAACGGCTGCTGGGATGCAGTCCTTCTGATCGATGTGCTCGAGCATCTCGATCACCCGCGCGAGGCGATCGAACGCGCGACCAAGCTGCTGGCGCCAGGCGGAGTCCTCTGCATCGTCACTCCCGATCCTTCCTCGATGACAGCACGAATCGCCGGCCCGCGTTGGTGGGGTTTGCTGCCAGCACACACCTTCCTGATCGCGCGGCGCACGCTGCGTGAACTGCTTATCGGCCAGGGGCTAATACTCAGCGACGATGTGCCGCTCGTGCGCAGCTTCTCGGCGCGTTATTGGGTCGAAGGGTTCGCAGGGATTGCCGGCCCAGCGGCCACCGCTGTCCGCCGCGCGGCCGCCAAGCTACCGCCGCAGCGTTCGCTCGCACTTTCGCTTGGAGATGAGCGAGTAATGCTCGCCGTCAATGAGCAGGTCCGCGAGCCGCAGAGCCGCCTCGCCCGCGAGCGCGGCGGCCCCGATGAGGTCCACGTCGTGCTGCCGGCCTACCACGCCGCACAGACCGTCGAACGGGTCGCAGCCGATCTGCCGATTGAGTCTTTCGACCGCGCCCTACTGGTTGACGACGCCAGTGGCGATGACACGGTTGCGGTCGCGCTGGCCGAAGGCTTCGAGGTGCTGCGCCACCCGGCCAACCGTGGCTATGGCGCGAACCAGAAGAGCTGTTACAGCCGCGCGATGCTTGACGGAGCCGACGTCGTCGTGATGGTCCACGCTGACCATCAGTACGACGCAGCGCTGGTGACTGAGATGGTGCGGCCGATCATCGAAGGGCGCGCCGACGTTGTGATGGGGTCACGACTGCTTGAGGACCGCGCAATCGCAGGCGGGATGCCGCGCTGGAAGTGGATCGGCAACCGCGCCCTGACATGGACCGAGAATCAAGCCTTCACTAAGGACTTCTCCGAGTACCACACCGGCTATCGCGCCTTTTCGACCGACTTTCTGCGTTCGATCCCATTCCTTCGTAACAGCGACGGCTTCGTCTTCGACCAGGAGATCTTCGCCCAGATTGTTGATCGCAACGCACGCGTAGTTGAGCTGCCGATTCCGACCCGGTACTTCCTCGAAGCGTCGAGCGTTTCGTTCCGCGCATCCGTGCGCTACGGACTCGAGACTCTCGTCGTCTTGGCCCGCTACCGCGTTGACGAGAAACGGCGTCGCTGGTCGCTACTGCGCCGCCCTGCGGTTTCGCTCACGCCAAGTGCACAAGCCGCGCCCAACAGCGAACCGGTTCCCTGAGCCCGGCGATGGCCCGTGTGCTCGTTGTCTGCGCTGAGCCGATCGGCCCGCAGGTCGCCGGTCCGGCAATCCGCGCCCGTGAACTGGCGCGGGTTCTCGCCGACAGCCACGAGGTGACGATCGCTGCGCCCGCGCCAAGCGTCACCGGCGATGTCCGCATCGCACTCGTCGAAGCGGGATTCGAAGATTACGACGCGCTCTCTGCGGCCCTTGCCGGGGCAGACGTCGTTGTCGCCCAGTCGCTGCCGCCGCGACTGCTTTCGAAGCTCCCTGCGCTCGGGACGCGACTGATCGCCGACCTATACAACCCGACCGTCTTCGAAGTGCTGGAAGCGGGGCGCGACAAAGCTACCGCCGCGCGACGGCGCCAGCAGCGCACCGTGACGCTCGCCTCTATCGCCCAGCTCGCTGCGGCCTCGCATGTGATCTGCGCGAGCGAGCAGCAGCGCGACCTTTGGCTCGGGATGATGGCCGCCGAGGGACTAGTCGGAATCGAGGACTACTCGCGCGACCCGACCCTGCGGTCGGTAATCGATGTCGTCCCTTTCGGGCTGCCGAGCGAGCCGCCGGTCGCGACGTCCCCTGCGCCAATCCGCGCGATGTTCCCGTCGATTGCCGCCGACGACCGGATCGTGCTCTGGGGCGGTGGCGTTTGGAACTGGCTCGACCCGGAGACCGCGATCGACGCGATCGGACTGATCGAGCAGGGCCGGACCAGCGGACCGCGTACACACCTTGTGATGATGGGTATGGGTCGACCGGCGAGCGAGGAGCTCGACGCGATGCGCGCCGGCCAACGGATGCTCGGCCACCTAACGCGCAGCGGGCTGGAGGGCGAAGTGGTGCACGTCAACCGCGGCTGGGTTGATTACGACGAGCGTGGCGGCTGGCTGCTAGAGGCCGACCTCGGCGTCAGCACACACCACGATCACCTTGAAAGCCGCCTCGCCTTCCGCACCAGAATGCTCGATTACATCTGGGCGGCTCTGCCAATCGTCGCGACAACTGGTGACACACTGTCGGCATTGATCGAGCGCGACGGCCTCGGGCTGACCGTCGCACCCGGGGACGCGGCCGGGCTCGCTCAGGCGATCAGCGCGCTGCTCGACGACCCAGCGCGGCTGGCGTCAGCAAAGCTCTCTCTGGAGCGGCTCGCGCCGAAGATGACCTGGCAGCAGTCGGCCGCCTCTCTGAGCGCAATCTGCAGCAATGAGATTGCCACCGGATCACCCGACCGAGCCGCGCTGCGGCGCGCCACTCTCGCTCAATATCCACCTTTGCTTGCCGAGACCCATGCCACGCACGGCCTGCGCGGGGCCGCCGCTCGCGCGCTGCGTAACCTGCGCCGGACACTGACGCCGGGCAGCTAGGTGGACTCTTCTGCCCGCCCGGGCCTGATCACGCGCTCGGCGGCAAAGATCGGCCTCGATCCTTTTGAGCTCCTCTGCCTGTTGGCGCTGACCGCACTCGCACTGGCGCCGCTGATCGCGCTCGCAAGCAAGGGCCGCGATCTCTCTGGTGCCGACGGCCTCTTCGCTACCGACCAGATGCAGTACCTCTGGTGGATCCGCGACGCCGGCAACCACGGGCTGATCGGAAACGCATGGGATCTCGCTCCCGGCGAGAGGCGATTTTTCCACCCCGGCTTCCTAATCAGTGGGCTGATCCATCACTACACCGGGATCTCGGTCGGCCTTAGCTACCTGCTCTGGAAGCCGGTCGCGATCGGCGTCACCTTCGTCGGTTGCATGCTCTACGTCCGCCGCCTCGTGATCGGCAAGGGTGCGCAGCACGCCGCTCTCGCGCTAGCGCTCTTTGCTGTGATGCCGGCCGTCGCGATCGTCGCCTGGACCGGCTGGGGCGGCAAACCGCGGACCTACACCTTCGGTTTCATTAGCGGCGAGATCTGGTCGGCGCATTACCTCTGGGGCTACCTCTTCACGGCGATTGCCGTCTTCATGATCCCGCTGGTGCTGCTGGCGCTCGAACGCTGGCGCGAGAAGCGACGGACAGCGATTCTGGTCTGGTCAGCGCTCGGCGTGCTGATCATCACCTGGCTGCAGCCTTGGCAGGGTGCTGAGATTGCGGCCATCGTTATCGCTGTCGAACTGCTCCGCGCCCTGCCTCGCCTCGGCGGCCGGCGACCTTCATGGCTGATGATCGGAGTGATCGGGATCGCAGCTCTCCTGCCGGCGATCTACTACTCATGGCTCTCCCGCGCCGACCCAGGCTGGAAGCTGGCCGGCGAAGTCAACCGCGCCGGTGCCCAGACGCTCTGGGCATGGCCTTGGTGGGCAGTAATCGCGACGTTGATCCCGCTCGCACTGCCCGCGGCGTTCGCCTACCGACTAAAGGCTCCTAGCTGGCAGGACGTTGCGCTGCGCGTCTGGCCGCTTGCGATCATCGCCGTATACCTCGCTCCAACGGGCACTTTCCCCTACCACAGCTGGCAGGGCCTTACGTTGCCTCTGGCGATCCTCGCCGTGATCGGCGTCAAGAGCCTGCCAATCAAGACGCCAACCTGGGCCGTCGTGATCGCCGTTGGCCTGATGACGATCCCAGGAACCGCTCACAAGATTGAAGTCTTCTTCAATAGTGTCCACTCGGCCGCAGACCCTTACTGGGTCTTCCCGGGCGAGATCGAAGCGCTCAACGCGCTCGAGCACGACCCCCGACCCGGCGGCGTCCTGGCACCCAGCTACTCAAGCCTGCTGGTTCCCGCGCGAACCGGCCGCGAGACCTATGTCGGACCTTTTTCCTGGACGCCCGATTGGTCGCGCCGCGCGACAACCGCCAATGACCTCTTCGAAGGGCGGCTAACTGGGCAGGCGGGGCGAGACTTTGTGATCGAGTCGCGCGCACGCTGGCTACTTGCCGACTGCCGCCTAAAGGACGTGAGCGCACTCGACCGCACGGTTGCACCGCTCCTTGACCAGCCGCCAGAGCGCTTTGGTTGCGCAACGCTCTACGAGCTCCGCTATCGCCCTGAGATGGCTGCCGCCGCCGGGACGCCAGACCAGTAACCAAGCCTTGATCGACGGCAACGTCGCGTACGATGAAACGATGGTTAGCGACGTCGCCCAGGGCCCGGCGCGTCCGCTCGGGCCGAAGCCGCTAAGAGCGGCGCCGGTCTGGTTTGTTCCGCTGCTTCTGTTCGTCGGCGGACTCTTCCTCTCTGGCCTGACGATCCTCAATGGCGTCCAGCCGAATGACGAAGGGCTAATGCTCCAGGCAGCGACTCGAATTGCTGATGGGCAGGTGCCATACGGCGACTTCTGGTGGTACTACCCGCCGGGCCAGCCGTATTTGCTCGGCGGGCTCTCAGCATTGCTCGGGCCGTCGCTGCTTTGGTGGCGGATCGTTCGTCTGCTCGCTGACGCGACGGTCGCGCTGCTCGCGTGGAGGCTCGCAAGGCGGCGAGCCGGCCCGTACCTTTCGCTCACTGTTTGGCTGGTCAGCATCTGCGCGATGGCCTTCCCAAGCGGCCCTCACCCGTCACCGTTGGCGCTGGCATTCGCGCTCGGCGCACTGCTGCTGTTTGAACGGCGGCCGACCTGGGCGGGAGTCCTGATCGGCCTCTGTCTCGCATGGCGGATTGAGTTCGCCGCATATCTCGCGATCGGAATCGTGCTCGCCATCGCGATCAGCGCCGCTGAGCCGCGCGAACGGCTGCGCCAGATTGGCCGCGCTGCGATCAGTGCCGCGGTGGTCGCCGCGATCATCTATCTGCCGGTAGCGCTGGCCGCAGGAGTGAGCCAGTCGTGGGATCTGCTCGTCAGATATCCGATCCAAGACTTCTCGGCCTACCAGGCGCTGCCCTTTCCGCGCCTCTATGACGGCGCACTTGGGTCGCTCGACGACTGGGCAGGCGCGGTGCTCCCGTTCTACCTTCCATTGGCGCTGCTGATCACGCTCGCGAGCTCGCTAGTCGTGCTCGCGCTCTGCTTTACGCGACGGCGCGACTGGCCGCTGATTGCGGGAGCTGTCTTCGCCGTCGGCATGGCTCACTACATGCTCGTACGGCCCGATTACTTCCACACCGCGCCGCTAGCAGTAGTGGCTGCGATCGTCGCTGCCTGGGCGGTCAGTTGCGAGAGCGCCGCCCGCTCCGATCGCAGTTCGGGCTCAGTTCGAGCAGCGATAGCGACGATCTTCGCGGCAGTGGTGCTGCTCTCGCTTGCGTACCTAACTGTCGAGGGCGTCGCCCGCCGTTGGCTCCAGGTGACCGAACCGGTCGTCGCGCTGACGACGCCGATCGCCGCACCTGTGCGAGCGGAAGTTGGAGTCGCGGTGCCACTCGACCAAGCCGTTAGTTACATCCGCGCCAACACTTCGCCGGGCGAGCCGATCTACGTTGTTGGTCGGCGCGCCGACATCACGACAGCCGGCGCACCGCTGGTTTACGTCCTCGCCGAGCGACCAAACCCGACCCGCTACGACATCGCCGCGCCGGGCGTACTAACTAGCGCGCCCGTGCAGCAGCAGATCGTCGCTGACCTTGTGCGTACTAATCCAAAACTGATCGTCCGCTGGGACTCCCCAACGACGGCAGCGCCGGAGCCGAACCGCTCAGGCCGCTCCTCGGGCGTTCGAATCCTCGACCTCTACATCGCCGCTAACTACCGCGAGGCGGTCCGCTACGGCGACTGGGTCGTGCTCTCGGCGCGGGCGCCAAGCTGAGCCTCGAACTCGGCCCGCCAGCGACGAACGCCGCCTGGAGTTGGCGCGACGCGCAGCGCGCATGCGAGGTAGCCGCCCCAAGCGAGCGCCGTGACTAGGCCGATCACCGGCAAGGCCCAGCCGGCCGCGATCGCGCTGGCGGCGACCGCCGCGAGCAGTCCACCGAGCAGAGCAAAGAGCACGCCCCATAGAACGGCGATCACGAGCGTCGCGACGGGAACGCGCGCGGTCTCGGGCGCATAGCCACCGAAGCGGAGAGCAAACCAGGCGCCAGCGATTAGGTAGGCAACCAGAGTTCCGGCCACGACGCCGGTGGCGCCGAAGGCAATCGCGAGCGGCACCGTGAGCGCGAGATTGAGCGCGATCAGGAGGACCGCCAGGCGCGCCTCAAGGCCAGCGTTTCCGCTCGCCCGAAGGTAAGAGATCCTTACTCCGAAGAGCAGGTTCGAGCCGTAGGCGGCGACGAGCATCGCTGCAAAGGCCCCGGCGAGCGCGAAGCCAGATCCGAGCCAGCCGCTGATCAGCGACGGGGCTACTGCAACCCCGATCAGCGTCGCCCCGATCGCCGCCGTAATCCAAAGGCGATCGACCTTGGCGAAGACGCGATGCAGCGAGGCCTCCTCGCTCGGTTGCTGTAGCGAGGCGAAGCGATTGAAGATTGGGACGAGTGGAGCGGCCGCGACCAACCGCCCCGACTCTGCCAGCTGCGAAGCGATGCCAACCTCGCCGACGACCGCGGGCCGAGCGACCAAGCCGGCGACCACACGGTCGCTCTGCCCATTGATAATCAGCGATGCGACCGACAGCTGCAGCCGCGCTGAAAGGCCGGCAATCGCGACCGCTTCCTCACCGCTTACAAAGCCTGGGCGTACGCGAAGCGTCCCGGCCGCTAGCACGGCGCGACTGACCAGTAAGACGACCTGCTGGGCGATCACGGCCCAACCGAGCTCTGCCAGCGTTGCGCCAGAACCGACCAGCAGCACGACGGCAGCCAAGTAACCAACCGAACCGAGCGCCGCGGTCACTGCAATCGATCTGAAGCGTCCCTGGCCCTGGAGCAGGTTCGCCAGCGCCGCCATCGCGAGGCCAAGCGGTACCGCGAGCCCAACGATCCGCAGCAGCTCAATCGCCTGCTGTTCGAGCCCACCGGGAAAGTCGAAGAGACCAGCAATCTGAGGCGCGAGCAGCTCGATAACCAGCGCTGCGATCAAGCCAATCGAAAGGTAGAAGGTCAAGGTCGACCAGAAGACGCGCGCCGCGCCGGCGTGATCGCCTGCTCCGCGCGCGACGGCAATGTAACGCTGGACAGCGGGCGCCATCCCAGCCTCGACAATGCCGATGTAAATCACTATCGCCATCGAGACCGTCCAGACGCCGTAGGCAGCTTTTCCGACGTGATCGATGATCATTGGCGTTGCGATCAGGACCGCGACAATGCCGATCAGCGCAGTGATTACGCTGGCGCTGATATTTCTCTGGGCGGTCCGCACCGCACGAAGCCTACGCGCGCTGGTAGAACGAACGCGATGGGAGC